>CAZPSO010000011.1:0-24292 GCA_964588895.1 uncultured Tessaracoccus sp. | reverse complement strand
CGCGCTGGTGCTCGACTACGTCAAGCAACACGTGCCTGTGGCGAAGAAGGCGCCGCTGGCCGGCAACACCATCGGCACCGACCGCATGTTCCTGGCACGTGACATGCCGGAACTGGAGGAGTGGGTTCACTACCGCAACGTCGACGTCAGCTCCATCAAGGAACTGGTTCGGCGCTGGTACCCGAAGACGCTCTACCAGGCACCCGCGAAGGCGGGGAACCACCGGGCCCTGGCTGACATCCAGGAGTCCATCGAGGAGCTGCGCTATTTCCGGGAGGCGGTCTTTGTCGCCCCTCCCGGCCCCGATTCCGACACCGCCCGCGCCATCTCCCGCAAGCACCGCGGCTCCCTCACGGGTGTGCCGGCCGAGAACAACGACGATTCACCCGCGTCCGGGTCCTGAGCATCACTGCGCAAAGGGCCGTCGATTTTTCGTCCGTAGGGCAGGTGCGCTAGAGTGATGAAGTCCCTCGTGAGGGGCAATGGTGGCTATAGCTCAGCTGGTAGAGCACCGCGTTGTGGTCGCGGGGGCCGCGGGTTCAAGTCCCGTTAGCCACCCCAATCGATTATGGTGTGGCCTTGACCGGGATTCCGGTCAGGGCCCACACCTGTTTTCGTCGTCCCCGGCAACCCCCCTTCCAGCGCCGGCGCATTACAGTCGAAGTCATGACTGTGGAGAACTTGCCAAGCGACTGGTCTCGTGTGCTGTGCATCGTGGCCCATCCCGACGACATGGAGTACGGCGCCTCGGCCGCCGTCGCGGCCTGGACCGCCCGCGGCATCGAGGTCAGCTATTTGCTGCTCACGTCGGGCGAGGCCGGCATGCAGCGGGCTCCGGAGATCGTTGGCCCGCTGCGGGCGGCCGAACAGCAGCACGCGTGCGAGGTGGTGGGCGTCACCGACCTGCAGATCCTGGACCACCCGGACGGGATGCTGGAATACTCACTCGACCTGCGTCGCGACATCGCCCGCGCCGTGCGCCGGCTGCGTCCAGATGCTGTGGTGACCGCCAATTTCGACGTGGAGGCCTATGGCAGCGTCAACCAGGCCGATCATCGCGTCACGGGACTCGCGGTGGTCGACGGCGTCAGCGATGCCAACAACCCCTGGGTCTTCAGGGAGCTGGTGGACGGAGGCCTGGAGCCGTGGCGCACCCAATGGTTGCTCATCGCCGGGCACCCGGAACCGACGCACGGGGTGAAAGTCTCCGCTGCCGACGTCGACAGCAGCGTCGAATCGTTGCGGTGCCATCGCGAGTACCTGGCGGACTTGCCCGACCATCCGGAGCCGGGAATATTCATCCCACCGATCCTGTCCGATGGCGGCGCGCTGATGGGCAGCGAGTACGCCGTGGTCTTCCGCGCGTTCCACCTGGGCGCCGCCATGGAGGAGTGACCCACACAGCACGCCGCCCACCGGGGGCATCTCAAGGGGGTTGCCTCACCTCGGGGGGGTGCTCCAGATCTGGCGCCCCCCGGCTTCCCTACAACCCTGCGGCTAGCATGTGGGTTTCAGCACCAGGCGAATCCGGTCGACGTTGATGGAGGAGAAGCGGCGAATGCACCAGCGGAACACGACGAGCCGCCTGGAAGTTCTGCTTCACAGAGCCGCGGATCGACGTCTGGTGACGGTGACCGCGGCTACCGGATGGGGTAAGTCGCACCTGGCAAGCCGGTGGGCGCAAGCCACCGGGGCAGCTCTGCTGGTCTTGCCTACCGGGCGCATCGACCCCACGACCACGGTGACGGCGATCACCGGGGCCCTCCGAAGGACCGGATCGCTGGAAGACCTGCTGGCCGTGGATGCGCCGTGGCTGGTCATAGACGATGCCCACCGACTCAGCCCATCCGCCCGGGACCTGGTGGACCAGTCGATCGCAATGGACCTGCGTCCCGTCCTGCTGACCAGCCGCACTCCCCTGCCGGCGCTCGGGGAGCGTCACTGGGCACTGGAACTGGGGGCGCCGCACCTGCGGTTGGGGCTGCAAGACATTGCCGGGGCAGTGACGGCGGAGATGGGTGACGACTCGCTGGCGGCCCGGATCTCGTCGGCCACGCACGGGTGGCCCGCTGCGGTGAGGATCCTGCTGGACGCACTTCATGATGATCCACCCGCCACCCGGGCGGCCGCCATCCACGAACTGACCCGGTCCCATGGCCGACTCGGCCGTTTCTACGAGCAGGTGGTCGCACAACAGACCCCCGAGGCGCTGCGGGCGCTGACGTTACTGTCGCTCTTGTCCCCCATGACGCCCGAACATCTCTCGGCCCTGAGACCAGCCGAAGCGAGTCAGGTGGAGGCGATGGTCCTGGCCGGTCTGGCCACGCGGGCGCCCGAGGACGCCACGGTGGACCTCGCTCCCGGGTTGGCAGGCATATTGCGCAGACCCGGCCACATCGAGACGGCTGAGAACCGGGCGCTCATCGGCGACATCGCCCGGTCCCAGGTGGCGAACGGCGAGATTGCCCACGCCGTCGCCACGCTGACCACGGGAGCCCATCCGCAGCAACTCAGCACAATCCTGGCCACGCACGGCGACCACCTGGTTCGCTCCGGCGAACTCAAGGTGGTGGCGGCTGCGGTCGAAAGCCTGCCGGCTGAGCACCGTGATCCAACCATCCGTCGCGTCCAGGCCCACGCCCTGGCCCACCTGGGCGAATGGTCGGAGGCGTTGCGCTGCCTGGAGCAGCTCGGCGTCGGCGAGGACGGTCTCCTACCCGCCGCCCAAGCACTCGTGGTGGGCAACATCCACCACTTCCGGGGGGAAGCAGAACTGGCGGCGGCCGCTTACGGCCGGGCAATCCCGGCGGACGACCCGGACTGGGCCACCACGCTGGCGTGGCGTTCGGGCGCCTGCTGGCTGCTCGGCCGAAACGACGAGGCCAAGCAACTGGCTCGTCAGGCCCATGCGACGGCACGGGCGTTGGAGTCGGATCGTGCGCTAGCCACGGCGCACACGGCACTGGCCATGGTGGCGCTCAAGGACGGCGACTGGCGGGCCAACGGCCTTCACTACCAGCAGGCACTACGAGCGGCCGAGCGTGCCGGCGACCTGCTCCAGCGCTCCCGGGTGCTGGCCAACCTGGGATCGCGCCACATCGAGAACGGTGAGTACTCGCTCGGCCTGGAGTACACGAACCAGGCCATCACGCTGGCCGAACCTCGCGGGTTCGCCATGGTGGCCGCCCTCGCGCGTTGCAACCGTGCCGAGGTCTGGCTGCATACCGGGGTCATCGATGCTGCGGTCTCGGACGCCGAGGTCTCCCGCGATGCCTACGCCCGTCTCGGTTCTCCCATGGAGGCCTACGCGCACTGCATCCTGGGTGACGCCAGAAGGGAACAGGGACGTTCGGTGCAGGCGCGCGTTGCCTACGAGCGGGCCCTGGACCTGGCTGAACTCGCGGGCGACCCGCAGAGCCGGGTGCACGCCCTGATCGGCCTGTCCCGCGTGCTGGCCGACACGGAACCCCAGCGCGCCCACGAAGCTGCCCGGCGGGCCAGCCACATCGACACCGGTGTCATGGCCATCGAAAGCAGACTGGCTGAGGCGTGGGTGGATCTGGCCTCCGGTGACGCAGAGGCGGCCGCGCAGCGCTGCAACCAGGCATGGGACGAAGCGCGGCAGCGGGACAACCGCGCGGCGCTGGCGGAAGCCGCAACCCTACAGGCCCTCCTGGAGGCAGACCCCGTCCCGGGCCTGCGCGAAGCGGCCCCCCTGTGGCGCGAGGTGGGCGCCGAGCTCAACGCCACGCGTGTGGAACTCGGTATCGCACGCCGCGAAGCGCCCGGATCGGTGGAGACCATGGCGCTGGAACACAGGCTCACCGAGGCCGGATGCTCACCACTTGGCGGCACGTTCGTGGACCGTCTGGTGACGGGTACCCGTGATCTGCCGCCGCTGGTGATCCGGACGTTGGGCGCCTTCTCCGTCGAGCGCGACGGCAAGCCCCTGCCCCATGCGGCGTGGCGCTCCGGCAAGGCGCGGGAACTGTTGAAAATCCTCATCGTCCTCCATGATCGCCAGCCCACGCGGGAGGAGGTGGCCCATCTGTTGTGGCCCGACGAGCCATATCCCGACGTCAGCAACCGTCTGTCTGTGGCGCTGAGCCTGCTGCGCTCCACCCTGGGCAAGGGTCTCAAAGCGCTGGTCGTGGCCGAGGGTCCACGCCTGGGGCTGAATTCCGACGTCGTGGACCTGGACGTCATGCGGTTCCGACAGGCCGCCAGCCGGGGACTGGACGCAGTGTCCTCCGGCGATGTGGCCCTGGCTGTGGAACCACTCACGCTGGCCGAGCGCTCCTACGCCGGGGACTTGCTGGAGGAGGATCGCTACACACCGTGGATCGACGAGGTCCGCGACGACATGCGCAACCTCTACCTGTCGGTGACCCGAACCCTGGCGCGACTCCTGGAGCCACAGGAGCCTGACCGGGCCCTCATGTTGTGGTTGCGGGTGCTGGACAGGGACCCCTACGACGAGCCCGCCCACCACGAGATCTGCCGGGTGCTGGCGGAGTCCGGCCGTCATGGTGAGGCGGCCCGGCGTCATGGGGTCTATACCGCACGAATGGCGGAGCTGGACCTGCCCGCTGTGCCGTTGCTCGACATCATCGGGACGAGACAGCAGTGACCCCCGGACCTCACCTGGTGGGCCATTCCGCAATCGAGAGTGGGTTGTCGATCACTTCCACCTCCACCTGCGCACTCAGGCCCTGCATGCTTGCCGGGCCATCCTGGTAGTCCTGGTTGACCGTCAGCGTCCACGTGCCGGTGAACCCGTCGGACGGCAACAAGAACCCCGTGCGCCACTGCTCCTGGGCGCCGCTTCTGACGCAACGCTCGGTGCCGAGGTCCGTCGTCCCGATGCCCGTTTCGGTGTGCAGGAGCTCGAAGTTTCGTCCCTCGCCGCGGTAGTGGCACTGCTGGTGCTCACTGTCGTTGGCGAATGTGTAGGCGATCTCCAGGATCACCTGCTCATCACCCAGCCGGGAGTTGCCGTGGTTGTAGCCGATGAACGCCTCGTCGATCGTCCAGCTCAGCTCCTGAAGTTCGATGGTGACGCCCACCATCTGGTCCTGGAAGTGCGGGAACTTCGATTCGAGCTCCCCCTCGTCGCCGAGAGGGACAACCGCTGCGTGCTGGCCCTCGTTGCCGAACCTCAAGGTGGCGGTCTCGAGCGAGAACGTGTCCACCTCCAATCCGCCGACCTGGTACTCCAGCACCAGGTTGGCACGGCCTCCCCCCGGCACTCCCGAGCCCTGGGGCGGGGAGCCGAATCCTTGGTGGAGGAGCCCGGTTTCGGGATCCACCCAGCTGAGGCTCGCCATCGGATTGACCATGGACTGCGAATCCGATGGGTTGAACGCTTCGGCGTCGATGTCCACCTGCAGGCCATGGGTTCGCTGGGGCAGGCTGCCCGCCTCGTCATCCAGGTCCAGCACCCTCACCTCGCCAACGGTGTATTCCAGGCCACCGGCGTACACGGTGGCGTCAATGGTGCGCGCGGGCAGGATGATGGCGTTCCCCCCATCGGCGTCGTCCGCCGCCCCGGCGGCTCCGTCGTCATCCACGTCGGAGACGCCGGGCTCGGCGCCATCATCCTGCTGCGGCTGTTCCTGCTGGAGAACTACGTCGTCGTTGGCCTCGGCAGGTTCCCCCAGGGCGTCGCCGGTTCCTGAACATGCGGTCAGGACTGCGGCGACGAAGCCAACTGCCAGGGTCGTGGAGATCCTTGTGATTGATGGTTTCAGCGAAGAAGGCATGCCGGGGACTCTAGGGAAGGAGCCTTTCACAAACCTTTCAGTCATCCACCGCGTTCAGCTCTCGGCCAGCTCTCGGCGCAACTTCTTGTTCACGCCCTCCACCTTCAACCGGGACAGAACCACGGCCACGATGGCAAGAATGATGGCCGGTATCCACAGGTACATAAACTGGATCATGTTCGTCGCCGATTCCGGCTGCACCTCTGCGCCACCGACGTAATCGCTCGCGGCGAGCAGCCATCCAGTCACGGCCACACCGATCCCGCCACCGATCTTCACGCCCAGGGACGTGGCGGAGAACATCATGCCATCGATGCGCTTCTTCCTGGTCAGGAAGGTGTACTCTGACGCCTCGGCGATGAGAGCATTCAACGTCCCCTGCAGCGGAGCCATCCCTATCGATCCCACGGCCGTGAACACCAGCATGAGCGGGATGTTGCCCATGAAGGCGGCAACAATCACGAGTGTGCGCCCGATGAACGCGATGATGTATCCGTACAGATTGACCCAATAGATCCCCCTGGCCCACTTCACCACGAACGGCGTCGCCAGCAATGTGAGGATCATCGGAACGTTGATCGCCCAGGCGAACGTACTGAAATAGTTAGCATCCCCAAGGATGTACGTCATGAAGTAGATACCCATGCCGAGCATGGCCGTGACGACCTGACCGAGAATGAACACCAGCACGATCATCAGGTAGTACTTGTTCGCGAGCAGCAACTTGAGCGACGCAAGCAGGGTCGGCTTGTCCTCGGCGATCGTTTCCTGCTCTTCCGCCGCGTCCTCGTCCGGGCGATCGTAGAGCACCTCGGGCGGCAACTCCCGCACGGAGAACACCGAGATCGTGTTCACGGCCAGGCCCAGAAGCGCG
The DNA here is from genome assembly GCA_964588895.1 of uncultured Tessaracoccus sp. Classification (GTDB taxonomy): domain Bacteria; phylum Actinomycetota; class Actinomycetes; order Propionibacteriales; family Propionibacteriaceae; genus Arachnia. The sequence goes on along the minus strand of CAZPSO010000011.1, from coordinate 17,656 downwards.
TAGATGATGGCGACATTGCGCCATGCAGTGGCGTCACCGCCGAACGACTGCACGAGCCCCACCGTGGAAACCTGAATGAGGAGGCTGGTCCCGAAGGCGAAGACGAAACGGATCGACCCCATCTGCACGCGCTCTTCGGCGTTCTTGGTGATCAGCGCCGTGAGCGTCGAGTACGCAATGTTGTTGGCCGTGAAGAAGACGGCATTGAGCAGGAGGTAGGTGATGAAGAACCACGCGTACATCGCGAAATCGCCGAGACTCGGCGGGATCGCGAAAATCGCCACGATCATGGCGGCGCACCCGAAGTAGGCCCAGAACATCCAGGGGCGAGCCTTGCCCATCTTGGTATTCGTCTTGTCGATCAATGAACCGAAGAAGATGTCGGAGATGCCGTCGAAGATTCTCGACACCATGATCAAGGTGCCGATGATGCCGGGGTTCAATCCCATCGTGTCGGTCAGGTAGATCATCACGAAGAACGCGATGAAGGCGTAGACGACGTTGCCTCCTACGTCCCCCGAGCCGTACCCGACCTTGTTGTACCACCTCAGGTACTTCTTCTCCCGCGGGTCGTCAACCACTGTCGCGCTGGTTTTTTTGCTCATGCGTTCGCCTCATTCTTGTGATGGGGGATCAGTGATTCAGCGCTCGCCGAGGGGAGGAGCGTGAGTGCAAACCGGAACTCGGGTGCGTCGAGCCGGTACTTCTCGAGAAGCTCCGGCCCGCAACTGTTCGATCCGATGCCGTTCTGGGCGTAGTCCAGGCACCACACCGTCTCGCCTGAACCCGTCAGGTCCACATTGCGTCTCGCGTCGGCAAGTTGCTCCTGGGTGTACGGCGAGGCGTTGAAGCTGAACGTCGCGTCGCCCATTGCGGCGACGGCTCGCGTGGCGTTGCCGACCATCACGTAGTCGCAATCGTGATGGCTGCCGTTTTCTTGCGGCCGCAGGTAGTCCACATGCAGGCCGGGCACCGTGGAGGAGTACCGGCCGTGTGAGCTCGCCCGGTGCTCGTCCGGGTAGCTCTCGTGCGGGCCGAGCCCGTAGTACGTGACTTGATCGAAGGCTCCATCCAGGAACAGGCGCAGGCCGAATCGCGGAAACATGGGGAACTCGGAGTCCTTGCGCACTGTCATATCCACGTGGACCGCACCGGCGGAACTCACGTGCCACACCGTGTCGATCTCCGCGATCCGCTGTACGGCCGGGGCGAGAAGTGCCATCGAGCTGGTGATCGTCACTCCATCCGGGCCCGCCGAGTACTCGGTGTTGTACGCGCGGGCGCGGGCGTGGGGGTACTGCCCCAGCTGCCACTTCGCCTTGATGTACATGTCGTTGTCGGTCGGAGCCCTCCAGATGTTCACCTCCATCGGGCGAATCAGCAGGGGTTCGCCTGCGACGCTCATCGTCTCGAACAGGCCATTGGTTCGATCCAGGACGTACTCGAAGGAGGTGCCACTGATCGTGATGAAACGTTCATCGGTCTGCACGTCGAGCGCGGGCAAGTCATGGTCGTCGGGCTGCAGGAGCTCGAGCGCTGTCTGGTTCCGCGGGTCCGCAACCTCCAGCAGCATCTCGTCGAAGCCCAGCACGTGGCCGGCCGGCACCAACTCCGTGGCCTGAACGAGGTGATAGGTGACCTTGAGGTAACACCGTCCCGAGTCAGGGACCGTGATGCCGCAGTTGACGGAACCCGTGGCGCGCGGCGGGATGGACGGCACTGTCTCGATGGTTCCCTTCTCCATGAGCTCGCCGTCGCGCGTCACCTCGTAGCTGAGACTCACGGTGCCCGCGAGATCGGTGAAGTCGAGGTTGTTCCGGAGCCGCAGTTCGCCGGTCGCCTGGTCGAAGTCCGCCACCCGGACGGGCCTGTGGACGTTGGAGAATTCCAGCAGGCCCACATGCGGTTGCCGATCAGGGCTGACCAGGCCGTCCACGCAGAAATTGCCATCGTGGATGAGCTCGCCGTGGTCACCGCCGTAGTAGTAGATCGCACGCCCGTCCTCGGTGGTCCCCTTATAGACCGCGTGATCGCACCACTCCCACACGAAGCCGCCGCACATGGCCGGGTCTGACTCGATGATCTCGAGATAGTCCTCGAAATCACCCGGACCGTTCCCCATGGCGTGGCAGTACTCCAGCAGCAGGAAGGGCTTGTCCGGCTGCGAATCGAGGTACTCATGCACCTCGGTCAGAGCGGGGTACATGCGACTGTAGACGTCGATCACCGAGTAGTCATAATCACGCTTTTTGTCGTCATAGAAGGAGCTTTCGTAGACGGTCAGGCGGGTGGGATCGTAGTCCTTGGTCCAGCGCAGGGATTCCTCCAGGGTGATGCCGTACGCGCACTCGTTACCCGCGGACCACATCACTACGGAGGGACGGTTCTTCTCACGCCGCACGCAGGCCTGCATGCGATCCATCGTTGCTGGCAAGAAGTCCGGGTTGTCCGCGATGCGCTCGTTCCAGTGCAGTACCTGGTTGGGAAACGACAGATCAGCCAGGTACTGGGCCTGCGTGCCGTGACTCTCGTTGTCAGCCTCGTTCATGACGTAGAACCCAAGCTCGTCGCAGAGTTGGTAGAAGTAGGGCGAGTTCGGGTAGTGGGCGCTGCGGATCGCGTTGACGTTGTGCTGTTTCATCAGCCGTAGATCCGTCATGAGTTGGCCCAGGCTGATAACCGGGCCCGTGACGGGATCGGAATCGTGCCGGTTGACGCCCCGGAACCTGATGTCTTGATCATTGACCTGCACCACATTGCCGTTCGAACGGACCTTTCTGACCCCCACGCGGTCAACGATGGCCTCCCATTCGGTGACGATGGCCATCGTGTACAGGTACGGATCCTCGGCGTTCCACAGGTGTGGCGTCGGGATCTCGAGTTCGGCGCCGTGGGTGAACTGGTCGTCGGTGGTGCTCACCAACTCGGCGTCGGCGACGCGTTCGCCGTTGGCGTCGGCGAGGGTGATGCGGGCCGGGACGGGATCGCCGCTAAAGGATGCGCGGACGTGGATTACGGCCCGATCCGGGTGGAGTTGCGTGGTCGTGAAGTAGTCGAAGACCGCCGATTCCGGGCGCTCCAGCAGGTAGACGTCACGGAAGATTCCGCTCGTGCGGAACTTGTCCTGGTCCTCGAGGTAGGTGCCTACTCCCCACTTGAGGACAAGGACCGCCAGCCGGTTCGTCCCGGCGACGAGCAGATGGGTCACGTCGAACTCGCTGGTGGCGTGGGAGATCTGGCTGTAGCCCACGTAGCTACCGTTCAGCCACACGTAGTAGCAGGAATCGACCCCTTCGAAGTTGAGATGAACCCTGGGGGCGTCCGGGTCGGGCGCGTACTCGAAATCGCGAATGTAGGCACCGCAGGGATTCTCCTGGGGCACATGCGGGGGGTCGAGCGGGATCGGGTAGCGGATATTCGTGTACTGATGGGAATCGAAGCCCAGGTTTTGCCACACGCTGGGCACGGGCACCTCGGCGTACGCATCCGCGAGATCTTCACCCAGATAAAACTGCTCGGGTACGTCATAGATGCTCTCGAAGAACTGGAACCACCATGGGCCGTTGAGCATGTGGAGCCGGTCCGATTGCTCCCGATCTCTCACGAGCGGCCCCATCGGCCGGGATGCCGGAACGTAGTACGCCCGCCGCGGAAGGATGTTCTCGTTCAGGACCTGCAGGTCCTCGTGGTGATTGGGGAGGATCATGGGGGTGCTCCTTTGCTCCCTGCCGGGCGTGCGCCGCTGGATCTGCCTCATGACTGGGAGCGGGGTTCCAGCGACTGAATCAGTACTTGGTAGATCATTGATACCAAGGAGCCTGGCGCGGCACACGCCATTCGAGAAATACCTTGTCAGACGGGGCTTGGCGGGCTCACTCCAGGCGGGCGTCGGCCACGGGGTGGGGCCTCGTGGTGACGGTGACGACGACATCGCCGACCCGCCAGTCCACCTCGGCGCAGCGGCGTTCCAACTCCTCCAGCCACGCCACTTCCACCACCAGGCGGTCCACCTGCACGAAGACCTCCAGGTGCAGCACATGTCCCTCGTCCCGTGCGCGGGTCTGGACGCCGGTGACGCGAGGATCCGCCCTGACCAGTGAGTTCACCTTGGCGATCACCGGGTCCACCTCCGAGTTGTCGAAGGTGGTGGCTCGGGTGTCCATCAGGTCGCGGATGGCGTTGGAGGTGTTGTCCCAACCGTCCTTGGTGATGCTGACCGAGATGACGAGCGCTGCGACGGCGTCGGCCCACCAGAATCCGAGGCCGATACCGAACACACCCACCGCCGTCGCCAGGCCTGTCAACCAGTCGGCCTTGTTCATGTCCGCGTCGGCGCGCAAGATCTTGTCGTGGAGTTGCTCGGCGAGCTGCATCTTGACCCGGCCCATGATCACCGGGGTGATGCAGCTGGCCAAGGCGACGGTGATCATCAGCCACCCGAGCCACACGGGGTGCCCGAAGAGTGACACCACCCCGATGGCCGGCTTCTCCTGCGTGATCAGTCCCATGCCCCCGTCGAAGACCAGCATGATGCCGATCGCGCCCAGCGCCACGCCCGAGACCAGATGCCCGACGCCGACAAACCGGTGGTACCCGAACGGGAACCTCTGGGTGGGTTTGCGGCGTGCCACCCGCGCCCCAAGCAGGAAGAAGATGGGCGGCAGGAAGGACAGCATGTCCTCGATCCACGCGGTTTTCATGGCTTGCGAGTTGCCCATCACCAGCGCCATCAGCGCCACGGTGATGGCGAGGATCACCATCCACACGTACTGGATGCGCCTGGCCCTGCGCAACGCACCCAGCTGCTGCGGGGGCAGGTCGACGTCGCCGAAGTTGCTCACCGTCGTTGCCCCGCCCACTCCATGAGGAAAACCTCGAGGTCCACCAGAAGGGCGTTTTCTCCTGCTTCCACCATGAGGACCCGCTTGACGCCGTCCTGGGCATAGGGCCGGGTCATGGCAACTTCGGTGGACCACACGCTGTGGTCGTCGAAGCCCCCGATCACGACGTCCAGTTCTCCGTCGGCGAGCATCCCCACCAGGACGGTCTCGCTACCGGTCTCCCAGACGATGGATGCGTCCAGGTGTTCCGCGTAGCTCTGGATCAGCTCCACCTCGCTGCCGGTGGGCTGATTTCCCGATACCTCCACGAAGGGCGCATGCTCGGCGGCCCCCACGCGCAGCTCTGCTCCGCGGGCACCCTCGAGGGTGTCCCCGGCGTCAGCGGGGATCGAGGAGCAGGCGCTGACCAGCAGCAGCGTCACCAACCAACTGCTCACGAGACCCGGTCGTCCCCGGCCATGCCGGTCTCCAGTGGTCCTGCCGCCGTGTGACGCCACCTTCCACCCCTTCTCGTGCGGACTGCCGCCATCTGACGATACTGCGCGAGCGGGGGTTTGGGGGGTACTCAGCCGCGGATGGGTTCCAGGGCTGCCTGCCTGAGCAGTCGTCGGGCAAGGATCCGCCACTGGGGGCGGAAGGCGTAGACCCCGGCCAGGCGAAGACGTGTGGCCAAGACGTACGCCTGGATGCGATCCACGGGCACGTCTGAGGCTCCGGCCGCGGCCAGGAAGGCAGCCTGCGCGGCCGTCCTGTGCCGGGGGGAAAGCAGCCCCTGTGCCTCCCGCAGTTCGAGATGGGCCAGCACGTTGGCGATGTCGAGTGCGCGCTCGCCCCGGGCGAGGGTGTCCACGTCGATCAGGCCGATCCTGCCGGCATCGGCCAGGAGGAGCTGCTTGTCGTGCAGGTCCCGGTGCAGCACGCCCACAACGGGTGCAGCATCACTGCGCAGCGCGGCTTCCACCCGCCCCCGGGCCTTCTCCACGAGGTCTGCGTCCAACAGTCCGAAGTCGACGGCGGGCCCCAGCCACGGGTCCAGGGCCGCCAGCTCGCGGTCTGGCCCGTGCCACGCTTCCACACCGTCGGTGTCGGCGGCGTGCAGTCCTAACAGTGCAGAACCCGCCAACGCCCAAGCGTCAGAAGCATCCCGGGCGGTCCACGCCGGATCACTGCCCAGATCGTGCAACGTCCTGCCCTGCACCACGGACCACTCCAGCACACCTTCCGAAACCCGCTCGTCGTCCAGCAGCCGCGGCGCCTCGGCTATGCCGTGGAGTTTCTGCACGGCTGCCACGCCCTTCGACGCCAGAGCGGCGGCGCGCGACGGACGCACCACCTTGAGGTAGGAGACGGCGACGCCGCGCTCGTCGACGCGGCGCACGACCGCCCGCTTGCCGGGACGGTGCGTCACGAGCTGGTTCCCGGGCCGGGCCACCTCTGCCGCCAGGGCAGGCAGCCGTGCGTCCACTCCCTCCGGCTGCACCACCACAGGTCCGACCTGGAAGGCGGGCTCCCCCAGCTTGCGGACCACGCCACCGGCTTTTCCGGTGCTGGGGTACCACTGGCCGCCCACCGGTTGCCCGGCGGCGTCACGCAGTTCGAGCAGAAGGTGACCCTCCTGCCGCGGCCAGGCCCGGGCCACCTCGAAGCGGCCCCGTGGGGAATCGATGATGTCGGGAACTTTCACCACAGCAGGCTCCCGGCAAGCGAGACAAGACGGTTCACCTGGGCCGGCCAGTCGGGCTGGTGCTGCCGGAACGGTTCGGCCGCCCGCATCAATACCTGGTGGGCACAATGCACCCGAAGCCGGTCGCGGTCGACGGCTCCTGCGCGTGCCTCGTAGCCCTCCAGCAAAGGTGCCAGCACCTCCTCCACGTCCGTGCCGTGCAAGGGGTCGGCCACGTGGAAGCTGTACCAGCACCCCAGGTCCGCCAGGGGGTCGTCGAGGCCCACGCGGTCCAGGTCGATCACGGTGACCGGAGCCTGCTGCGCCATCGGTTCCTCGCCGGAGCCCGCCAGGTCCGGGCGGACGATCACCTGGTCGGCCGAGAAGTCGCCGTGCACCACGCGCACCTCTCCGCGCCCCCCCAGCTGCCCCAAAATCCCCTCCGACGTGGCCTGGGCGAGGGCTGCGTGGCCAGGGGCGATGGCCCGGATGGCGGCGACTGCGGCCTCGGTCGTCTGCACCACGTCCACGGTCCCCATCCCCTGGACGGGGGAACTGGCGTGGATTCCCGCGAGCAGTTCCCCCACACCCCGCAACCGCGGTGTGCCCAGCGCCACCGGCAGCGCGTCCAGGGGGGTACCGGGCACCCATCGGGTGTGCACCAGGCCCCTCTTGGGATTCACCTTGGTGACCTCAGCCACCGGCAGATGTCCCAGCACGGAGAAACCGCGGGCGTGGTTCATCGCCGAGTCGGGACGGTGGACCTTGACCATTTCCCGGGCGAAGCGCCCGTGGTACGTGCCGGCCCAGCGTCGACCGGGCTTGTAGAGCAGCGGCTCGACGGCGTGATGGTCCCGCAGGAAGTGCCGCACTCCGGGCAGGTGCCGGTCGGCGGTGACGTCTGCCAGGGCGACGCACCGCTCCACGTCGACGACGGCTCCGCGGCCCACGTCGTCACTGGCGCCCCGCCAGGAGATCTTCTCCAGCTTGTGATGGCCTCCGGCTGACATGGCCACCGCCTGGGCGAACGAGGTGCGGCCGGCGGAGTCCACCAGCTCGAGGCCGGCCACCAGGGACGTCGACGGCTTGTAGCGCAGGTAGCGCACCCGCGCCGAGAGGGCATCCCACCCCATGGCGCCCACGAACGTCAGCGGCGCCATCACGTCGGCCATTCCGGGGATGCCGGGATCGACCAGGCGAGGCTCAGCTTGCTTGAGGGCGTTCATGAGTCTCCTCGGTTTCAAGGGCGGGCACGTCGCGCGCCGGTCCCAGCAGGGTCAGCCGGGAACCGTCCGTGTGGACCAGGGCGGAGGGCGGGCCCTGCTCGACGATACGCCCCCGTTCGAGGACGATCACCTCGTCGGCGTCCAGGGCGTCAGCCAACGAGTGGGTGATGACGACGGTGGTGCGGCCTGCCGCGAGTCGGGCGATGGCCTCCAGGACCTGACCGGAGTTCTTGGGGTCCAGCCCGGTGGTGGCTTCGTCGAGGATGATGACGGCCGCGTCACGGATCATGGCGCGGGCGATGGCGATGCGCTGTCGCTGCCCTCCCGAGAGGGTGTCGCCGCGTTCCCCGACCACGGTGTCGTAGCCGTCGGGGAGGGCGGAGATGAAGTCGTGGGCGTTGGCGGCCTTCGCAGCCTCCACAACTTCCTCACGGGTGGCGCCGTCACGGCCCATCGCGATGTTGTCCTCGACGGTGCCGTGGAAGAGGACGGACTCCTGCAGGACGACGGCGATCTGGGCGCGCAGGGAGTCCACCGTGACATCGCGCAGGTCGTGCCCGTCGATCCGGACCACCCCTGCGACGGGATCCTGCAGCCTGAGCAGCATCGACGCCAGGGTGGACTTGCCGGAGCCTGAGTGCCCGACGATGGCCACCTTGGAACCAGGACGAATCCTCAGCGTCACGTCGTCAAGTGCGCGCCGGGTGCCGGGGTAGGAGGCCACGACGTTCTCCAGGCGGATCTCTCCAGCCAGACGACGGATCTTGTAGGCCTTCTTCCTGTCCTTGACGTCCAGGTCGGTGTCCATCAGGTCAAGGAGGCGCTCCCCGGAGGCGGCAGCCTTGGAGATGCGGCCGGTGTACTTCGCGAGGTCGCGCATGGGCTTGAATGCGCCCTTGAGGTACTGCACGAACACGGTCAGCTCGCCGGGACTCAGGTGACCCCGCAGCACCGACCAGCCTCCCACCAAGAGGACGACGCCCGTGGCGATGCCCACCAGGACGTCGGTCTTGCGCTCCAGGGCGGCGGACAACCGGGTGGCCTTGACACCTTCTGTCAGTTCCTTGTTGTTGGAGGCGCTGAAGGCGGCCTCGAGCCGTTCGTTCAGGGAGTAGGACTGGACCACCTTGATGGCGCCCAAAGACTCGCCCGCCGCACCGGCCAAGTCGCCTTCCCTGCGCCGCTGGATGCGTGCCGCAGAGGTGATCTTCCGCGAGGAACTCGACGAGGACATCGCGAAGAACGGGAAGGCAGCCACCACCACGAGCGCAAGCCGCCAGTCGAGGGCAAACATGACGACAACCATCGCGAACAGGGTCACGACGTTGCCCATCAGTGGCATCGCAGCGGTCACCGCCACGTCGCGCAGTTTGCCGACGTCGGAGATCATGCGGTTGATCAGGTCACCGCCGCGCGACGAGTTGTGGAAGTTCAAACTCAGCTTGAGCACGTGGGAATAGACGCTCGCCCGCACCGACGTCATCGCCCTGGTTCCAGCAAGGGCGAAGAACACCGTCATCAGGTAGGACGCGAGGGCACGCAGCCCCACCACCGCCACCACGCCAATGCCGGACCACACCAGGACGGTCCAGATCCCGGGGTCCTGGGCCGCCCCGGGCGCGATCACCGCGTCGATGACGAACTTCATGGGCCACGGCTGCAGGAGCCTGAAGATCACCTCGGCAAACAGCGCCACGAACCCGCCGGCCACGATTGCCCGGTGGGGACGCAGGTGCGGCCCCACGAACGAGTAGATGCGCTTGAGCGACGGGACCACCGACCGGAGTTCGGCCGTCGGCTGGCTGGAGGCCATCAGACGCCCACCTCCGGACGGGCCGCCAGCGGCAGGCCTGCTGCCGCGAGGCTGCGCTGGACCACATGCTTCCAGGTGTGGGCGCGGGCGACGTGCTCGCGCGCCGAAGTGCCGACGCGCTCGCGCTGCTCGGGGTCACGGGCCAGGTCGGCCAGGACGGCGGCGAGCGCGACGGGGTCGGAGCCGGGCACCAGGAAGCCGTTGGAGCCGTGAGTGATGACGGTGGGCAGTTGGCCCACGTCGGAGGCCACCACACTCAGTCCGGCGGCCATGTACTCGTAGACCTTCAGGGGTGAGAAGTAACCCTCCCCGTCGGCGGGGTACGGCGCGCAGCCGACGTCCATGCGGTGCAGCATGGAGGGGACCTGGGTGGGGTCCACCGCACCGGTCATCTCCACTGCATCGGCGATCCCGAGCTGTGCGGCCTGTGCCTTCAGGGCGTCGGCCTCGGGCCCGGTGCCGACGAGCAGGAGTCGGGCCTCGGGGATCTGCCGCACCAGGAGGGCATGCGCCTCCACCAGTGTGGAGGTTCCGTGCCACGGCTTGAGCGTGCCGACGAACCCGACGGTGAAGGGCCGCGGCGCGGTGGCGACGGGACGGATGCGGTCCACGTCCACGCCGTTGGACTCGACCACCACCGCCGGGCGCGGACGGTCGGTTTCTGGGATCGCGTCGAGTTGCAGGTTGACCCAGTCGGCCACCGGCTGGGAGACGCAGACCACGGCCGTGGCGTCGCTCGCCGCCTGGCGGAAGATGTCGTAGGCGACGTCCACGTGCACCAGACCGCGGTGCCGGGCCTGCTCCTCGGGCATGGGTGCGTTGACCTCGAGCACCGCCGGCACACGGTGGGTGCGGGCGTAGCGGGTCCCCGCAGTGCTCCACAGCGAGTAGCGCTCGTAGACGAAGTCGAAGGGCTGGGCACGCTCCATCAGCGCGAACAGTTCGTCGTCGGCCATCAGGGCGCGACGCTCCCGGTCAGCCAGGTCCTTGCCCTTGACCCGGCCCAGTTCATGGACCACAAGCCGACCCTCGGCGATCGCCTCGGCGGCGGTGTCCCAGGGCTGGCCGTCGGTGCGGCGGCAGAACAGTTCGATGGTGTGGCCCGCCAGCAGGAGGACGCGGAGGACCTCCTGGACGTGCACGGAGGCACCCTTGGTGCCGAAGACCGGAATCCCGGAGTCAGCACACACGTAAGCGATCCGCATCAGACCATCACCATCTCTTCCAGCTCGTTGTCCTGTGTTTCGCGGCTCCCGGCCACTGCCTCTTGCAGCGCCACCACCTGGGCTCGCGTGTCGAATTCCGCCTCGATCAGCTGTCGGGCCTGCTGTGCCAGCGCGTCCGAGAGTTGGGAATCGTCCAGCAGTTCCTCGATCGCGTGTGCCAGGGCCGCCGCGTCGTGCTGCGGCACCTGGAGGCCGGTGACGCGGTGGCGCACTGCCTCGCCCACGCCGGTCACGTCGGTGGAGATGCTCGGAGTGCCCAACGCCATCGCCTCGAGGAGCACCGTGGGCAGGCCGTCGGCGTTGCCGTCGGAACCCACCACACAGGGAGCGGCGAAGACCCCGGCGGAGGCCACCAGTCCACGAACCTCGTGCTGCGGCATCGGGCCGGTCAGCTCGACAAGGTCGCCCAGGTCCAGGCGCTGGATCTGCTCGCGCAGTTCGGCCTCCTTCTCGCCGCCGCCGACGATGCGGCAGGGTACGGGGCGGCCCTGATCACGCAGGAGGGCCATGGCGTCGACCAGGACGTCGAACCCCTTCTTCTCCACGAGGCGTCCCACGGCCACCACGGTGCGGGCCCGCTGCTGCGTGGCACGGAAGGGGAATTGGTCCAGGTTGAGACCGTTGTAGATGCGGTGCAGGCGCGTCTGCGCGACTGCCTCGGGGTAGTGCTGGCGCAGGAAGGCCTCGTTGTAGTCGCTGATGGTCACCACGTGGTGGGCGTCTGCGATCTTGCGCGCCAGGTCTTCAGGGACCACGGAGGAGTGGAAGATGTCCTTGGCGTGCGCGGTGAATGAGTACGGGATGCCGGTGAGCAGTGAGGCCAGGCGTGCGATGGTGGTGGCCATCGATGCGAAGTGGGCGTGCAGGTGCGTGATGCCACGCCGGCTGGCCATCAGCGCCACGTGCAGCGCCTGGGCGGCGTCGCTGGCGTCGGCGCGCAGGAGTTCGGGCAGCGCCACGTCGAGGTGTGGCAGGTCGGGGCCGGCCTCGCGCAGGACCTGCCAGATCTCCTCCGCCTTGCGGGCACGGGGGACGTAGGTCACCGGCGCCTGCACGTCGGCCAGTGCGGCGTGGAAACGGGGATCGACGGGCGGCCGCAGGGAGAACACCTCGATGTCGGCTCCCTGGGCTTCACGCCCCAGCAGTTCGGAGACGATGAAGGTCTCGGAGAAGCGGGGGTACATCTTGCACACGTAGGCGATGCGGTCATGCGACATGGGCGGACTCCTTGCTGAGGTTCATCACGAGCTGCGGCAGCCGGGCGAGTCCATTGAGGTCAACGGCGCGGCTCGCCACGGGGCGGGGCTGGGGTGCGGTGATCGGGGGCTGGACGGCCCGGAACAGCCAGGCGCCCAGTGCATCCGCGTCCAGGTCGTCGGGGACCATGTGGTCGAGGTGGCCGGCGTCGGTGAGCAGCCTGGCGCGCACGAGTTGCTCCTGGCGGGGGGTCACGCGCGGAACGACGAGGAGCTTGGTGCCCAACGCGAGCGCTTCGCAGACCGTGTTGTAACCCCCCATGGCCACGACGGCGGCGGCACCGGCCAGGAGGGATTCTGCGTTGTCCACCCAGGTGTGGATGGTGAGGTCGTCGCGGTGCGCGGCCATCTCACGCAACTCGGCGACGTGCGACTCGGCCATCTGGGGGCCGGTGACGAGCACACCGTGGTGTCCGGACGGCATCCGGGTCTGGACGAAGGTCCGGGCCAGGTGTTCGCCGTCGGATCCACCGCCCATCATTGCAAGGACGTAGGGCTCCGGCACCTCGGACAGCGTTGCGGCGGGCACGCGTCCAGCGGCGAGGTAGCCGGTGTGGACGGCACTCGACTCGGGCAGGCCCAGTTCGCCGGCCAAGTCGTGGATCTCCCGGTCACCGTAGATCCAGACCTGGTCGTACCAGCGCTTGAGCGCCTCGGAGGACCGGTCGGCCTTCCACTCACGTCGCGAGGTCATCGCGTCGTCGAGGACGTCACGCAGACCCAGGACGATGCGGGTCCCGCGCTTCTTCAACACCTTGAGGGAGGGCTCCAGTTCGCCGCGGAAACCACGCGGGTGCTTGTCGACGATGAGCACGTCGGGCCTGAACGAGTCCAGCGCCGCGGTGAGGATGCTGCGACGCATCCGAGTCACGGACCGCTCGTCCAGCGAGAGGTGACGCGCGGAGTAGACGCCGTTGGAGTCCTTGGCCAGCGCGGGCAGCGAGACGATGTCGCAGCCCTCCGGCCGGTTCGCGGCGGCAACGTCGGGAGCGCCGGTCAGCAGCAGGATGTCCGGTGCAGGGTCCATGGCGGCCAGGGAGTGGGCGATGGCCAGGTTGCGGCGGACGTGCCCCAATCCCAACGCATCGTGAGAGTACAGCGCGACGCGAAGTCTGGGTCCCTGCAGTGGGACCCCGGGGCCCTGGAGCGCTATTGTCATCTCGTTTCCTTATCTCACGGACGTCTTTCTTGATGTGATCAAGTTCATCGCGCCCAGATGAGGCTGCCGTGATCGGAAGATGAGAAACCTCTCACCTATCGTGGGCGATACTGGGTCTCATGACGCTGACCTCCAGGCCGGGACCACCGGTGGCCGAGATGCTCAGACTGGCCGGACAGGGCCTGCGCTCGTGGACCACCCGGCAGGTCGGTGCGGCCGCCCTCGTAGCTGCGGTGATGGGCGTGACCATCGGGCTGGCCACCGTGCTGATCCCCAACCCGGTCTTCGCTCGGGAGATCGCCGCCGAGTGGTGGAACTACCCCGTCTGGATCCTCACCTCCGTCCTGGCGGGAATGCTGGCCGCCACCTACGTGCGCCCCACGAAACCCGGCCCGGGCGACCGCGGCTTCACCATCGGGCTGAGCTCCCGCGAGAACAAGAGGACAAGCCGGTTCGGGGTGGCGGGTGGCGCTCTGGCCTGGTTCGCCGTTGGCTGTCCGGTGTGCAACAAGATCGCCCTCGTTGCTCTCGGCTACGCCGGCGCCTTGACGTGGTTCGCGCCGTTCCAGCCGTTGCTGGCGGCCGGTTCCGTGGTTTTGCTCGCCGTGGCGCTGGTGGTGCGGTTGCGCGGCCAGGCCGCGTGCCCGATGCCGAAGCGCCGCGCGCTGCTGCCTGCGTAAACCTCCAGCGGCATTGCCCACCCCCACCCCAAGCGGTGGGGAGGGTGGGGCGTAATGTGATGGGCGGAGGCAACCATGACGGTTCATCAGTCCTTCGCTCGACGACATCGCCGCGGCATCATCGCTGTGCTCGGCGCACTCCTGGCGCTGGCTCTCCTCGCGGGAGTGGGTTGGGCGTTGGTCAATCCCCACCGCGGCCAGGCCCAGGTTGCTCCCACCACACTGCCCCTCGAGAAGATGCTCCCCCGTGGCGACGCGGTCGTGGATCTCGAGTTCGTGGCGGAGCTCATCGAGGACCGACACGTGTGGACCACGGCCGGGCTGCCGCCCGGTTTCGACGCGGCCACACAGGCCGAGATCGACGCCCTGCCCACCAACCCCGCCGTGGTTGACGTGTGGCGCGCCACCCAGCGGATGCTCGTGGCGCTCGGAGACGGGCACACCTTCTCCGGGGCGGTGGTACCGGACGAGGTGGCCTATGCCGTGGAGTATCGGGTGCTGGGTGGGGACCTGCACGTCCGCGTCGGCGAAGCTCTCCTTCCGGTCCTTCGGGTCAACGGCGTGGACGCTGCCGAGCTGGTCCGCCGCTCCCGGGAACTGACTCCGGCTGACAACGACGCTTGGGCCGAGCACCAACTGGTTGACGGGCTGACGTCCGGAACCCAGCTGGCCCTGCTCGGGGCGTCACCGTCGGACGGGTACGTCGTCGAGTACCTCGAATCTGACGGGGTGCGCGTCCTGCGTGTCGGGGCTGGTGCGCTGCCGCCAGGGGGAGGTCCTGTGGCCGAGTTCACGGTGGATGACCAGCTCGCGGTGCTGACCATCCATCGCTGCGATCCCGATGACACGTACCGCGAGGTACTGGCCGGATTCTTCCAGGACGTGCACGATCGGGCCCTGGACCGCATCGTCGTCGACCTCCGGGGCAATCCCGGCGGTGACTCACGGGTGACCAACCTGTTCGTGGAGTACCTGGACACCGGCACCATCCCGTCGGGATCGGTCAAAGCGCGCTACGGCGACTGGGTGTTGCCTCTGGGCAGCGGCACCATGGAGGGCCGGAAGCACCAGGACCCGTTCGGCGGCGAGATCCTGGTGCTCACCGACCACGCCACCTTCTCCTCCGCCGCGGACTTCGCCGTGATGCTGTCGGACAACCACTTGGCGCAGGTCGTCGGAGCCTCTCCCGGGTCCGCGCCGACGGGCGCAGGTGACGTCGTCATCTTCCAGCTCCCGCACTCCGGCCTGTTCATGCAGGTCTCGTTCAAGGAGTTCCAGAGGCCGGATGCCACGCGGCCCCGCTCCATATTGGACGTGGACATCCCGGCGGACCCCGGTGGGACCGTCGAAGAGATGCTCGCGGGGCTCTCCTAGCCTCGCACGTCCACGACGATGCGGCCTGTACCCATCCCCTCCAGCAGCTGGCCGGCCGCGTCCTGCGCGTCCGCCAGGGCGACGGTGCGGGTGATGCTGTCCAGGAAAGACGGGTCGGCTTGCTGGACGAGGAGGTCCAGGACCGTGGTGCGCAATTCGCGCCGAAGGTGTACCGAGTTGATGCCCAGCAGGCAGATGCCCCGAAGGATGAACGGGAGCACGGTGGTGGGCAGATCGGGGCTGGCGGCCAGACCCGAGGCGGCGACGGCGCCACCCTCCTTCACGGACGCCAGGGCGCCAGCCAGGATGGGGCCGCCGACGCAGTCCACCACCCCGGCCCATCGCTGCGTGGCCAGGGGACGATCGGTGAGCAACTCGTCGCGGTGGATGATGTGCTCGGCTCCCGCGTCGCGCAGGAACGCCTCCTGCTCCTCCGGTCGCCCCGTGGCCGCCACCACGCGATACCCGCAGCGACTCAACAGGTGGATGGCCATGGACCCCACACCCCCGCTGGCCCCGGTGACCAGCACCGGATCCTCGGAGGGTTCCACCCCGTGCGCCTCGAGCGCCACCACGCTCAGCCCAGCCGTGATCCCCGACGTTCCCACTGCCGCCACCTGGCGGGAGTCGAACTTCTCGGGGACGTGAAAGAGCTTGTCGCCCGGAAGGTGAACCCGTGTGGCCAGGCCACCATGGAGCTCCTCCCCCAGTCCGGCCCCGAAGAGCCCGACCCTGTCTCCGGCCCGCCACCGGGGGTCACCGGAGGAGACCACCTCACCCACCGTGTCGATCCCCGCCACCAGCGGGAAGCGACGCACCACACCGGGCCCGCCGTGCAGCGCCAGGGCGTCCTTGTAGTTGATGGCGGAGTGGGTTGCCTCCACCACCACGTCGAGGTCATCGAGGAAATCGTCGTCGAAGTCCTCGAGCCGGCACGTGGCCCCCTGGTCACCTCGCCGGACAATCCATCCGCGGTGCTGGTTCATTGGGCTCTCCCGTCAGGTTGGTCTATCTCCACGCTACTTTGCGGAACTGACACCGGCTGGTTGATCTATCCTTCCTAAGTCAGACAGTCTCCGCAAAAATGGGGCACCATGAGCCAGTTCCAGGACCACGCAGCAGACAACCACGACGTGATCCGGGTGGTTGGCGCCCGGGAGAACAACCTGGCCGACATCTCGCTGGAGATCCCCAAGCGCCGCCTGACGGTGTTCACGGGGGTCTCCGGCTCGGGAAAGTCGTCCCTGGTGTTCGACACCATCGCGGCGGAATCGCAACGAATGATCAACGAGACCTATAGCGCGTTCCTGCAGGGCTTCATGCCCAGCCTTTCGCGCCCGGACGTGGACCGGCTGGAGGGACTCACCACGGCCATCATCGTCGACCAGGAGCGGATGGGGGCCAACGTGCGCTCCACGCTCGGTACGGCCACCGATGTCAACGCGATGCTGCGGATCCTGTTCTCCAGACTTGGCGAGCCGCACGTCGGCGGGCCGCAGGCGTTCGCGTTCAACGTGCCGACGGCGTCGGGCAAGGGTGCCATCACCATCGAGCGCGGGGACAAGACCCGAGCCGCGAAGGCCGAGTACTTCAGGTTGGGGGGCATGTGCCCCACATGTGAGGGGATCGGGCAGGTCAGCGACTTCGACCTGGACGAGCTGTACGACGCCTCCAAGTCGTTGGACGAGAACCCGTTCAAGGTGCCCAACTACTCCATGGACGGCTGGTACGGCCGCATCTTCAAGGGCTCCGGTTTCTTCAAGGCCGACAAGCCCCTGGGCAAGTACAACAAGAAGGAGATGCACGACCTGCTCTACAAGGAACCCACCAAGATCAAGGTGGAGGGAATCAACATCACCTACGAGGGCCTGATTCCCAAGATCCAGAAGTCGATGCTCAGCAAGGATCGCGACGCGATGCAGCCGCATGTCCGGGCTTTCGTGGATCGTGCCATCAAGTTCGACACTTGCACCGAGTGCGACGGCACGCGTCTGGCGCCGCACGCGCGGGAGTCGACGATCAGGGGAATATCGATCGCCGATGCCTGCCGCATGCAGATCAGCGACCTCGCCTCCTGGATGTCCGGCCTGGACGAGCCCGGGGTGGCCCCGTTGGTGGAGGGGCTGGGTGAGGCCCTCAACTCGTTCGTCCACATCGGGCTTGGATACCTGTCACTGGAGCGGCCCGCGGGCACCTTGTCCGGAGGCGAGGCGCAGCGCACCAAGATGATCCGGCACCTCGGTTCCTCCTTGACGGACGTGACGTACGTGTTCGACGAGCCCAGCATCGGCCTCCACCCGCACGACATCCACAGCATGAACGGGCTCCTCCTGCAGCTGAGGGACAAGGGCAACACCGTGCTGGTGGTGGAGCACAAGCCGGAGATGATCGCCATCGCGGACCACGTCGTCGACCTCG
>CAZPSO010000010.1:0-24569 GCA_964588895.1 uncultured Tessaracoccus sp. | reverse complement strand
GCCACTCGTGCGCCAGGGGCAGCGCGGCCACCCCCGACATCCAGTGGTGGGAGTGCACCAGGTCGAAGGGGCCCAGGCCGGACATGGAGCGGCGGAACTCGTCGATGTGGTGGTGGATCTCACTCTTCGGCAACGGTGCCCGCGGCCCGGCGTCGACGTGGTGGAGGACGACGCCTTCCGCCAACTCCACCTCGTCGGGTTGCTGCTCCCCTGAGCGGCGGGTGATGAAGTGGACCTGCACGTCCAGCCTGCCCAGCGCGAGGGCGATGTTGTGGATCAGTACGTTCATCCCGCCCGCATCGGCCGTGCCCGGCCGTTCGGCGGGGGAGGTGTGCATCGATACGAAGGCCACGCGCAGGGTCATGGGCAAGACGCTACACCGCGCACGGGAGGGTGGCGTGCCTGCCGGGCGGCCGTCGGGCGGTAGTTTGAGGGGCATGGACGTCCCCACACTGCGCGACGCGCTGCTCGAAGCCGACTACACGACCGACGCCGTCCTGGACAGGATCGGGGAGGCCGGACAGGCAGGGCTGGGACGCAACTCGACGGTGCCGGCCGACGTCGCGCTGGCCGGTGCCACCGATCCGCTGGCGCTGCTGGTGCGCCTGTTCATCCTGCAGCAGGACGTCGATGAGCACGCCTGGCGCGGATGGCCACTCGCGGACGGCCTGGTTGATGCCGGACTGCTGGCCACCGACGGCGAGCGGTTGCGGGCCGTCGTGGACATCCGCCCCTACGGATCTCCCGACGACGGCGCCTCCGGTTACCTGGTCAGCGACCTCACCCCGGGGCTCGACGGCAGGGACGCCTCCACCCGTGTCGACTACGTCCTCGGTGCCTCCCCGGCTTCGCTGACCCTGACGCAACTCACCATGCGCAGTCCCGGCGGCAGGGCATTGGACCTGGGCACCGGCTGCGGTGTGCAGGCCCTGCACCTGGCGCGCCACTGCGAGCAGGTGGTGGCCACAGACCTGAACCAACGAGCCCTGGCGCTGGCCTCGCTGGGCATGCAACTGTCGGGGGTGGAGGTGGACCTGCGCGCCGGCTCGATTTTCGAGCCGGTGGCCGGTGAGCGGTTCGATCTCATCGTCTCCAACCCGCCGTACGTGATGAGCCCGCCCACCACAGAGCGCCTCACCTACCGTGAGGGCAGCCTGCAGGCCGACGGCCTCACCGAGGCGATCGTCCGGGAGGCGCCGGCGTACCTGAACCCGGGAGGCAGCCTGCAGCTGCTGACCAACTGGGCAATCGTGGAGGACCAGCCGTGGGAGGACCGGCTCCGGTCCTGGGTGCAGGACAGCGGCTGCGACCTGTGGGTCATCGAACGCGAACGGCTGGACCGGTTCGCCTACATCGAGATGTGGTTGACCGACGCGGGCCTGGCGGGCACCGACCGCTGGGAGCCCGCCTACCGCGAGTGGTTGGCCTACTTCGAGACCCTCGGCATCCAGGAGGTGGGCATGGGGTGGCTGCTGCTCACCCGGGCCGGGCGCGACGTTCCCCACGTCCGGATCGAGTCCTGGCCGCACGCGGTAACGCAGCCGGTGGGACACGTGTTCGCGCGCCATCACGATGCCGTCACCGCAGCCGCGTTGTCGGAGTCCTCGTTGTTGGAGCTGCGGCCCCGTCTGCGTGACGTCCTCCAGGAGACGATGGGCGCGCCGGGCGCCGAGCACCCCGAGCACATCGTCCTGCGGCAGACCGCCGGGCTTCTGCGAGGTCTTGCAGTCAGTACCGTCACGGGCGCCGTCCTCGGAGCGCTCGACGGGGAGCTCTCGGTGGCGCAGGTGGCGGGCGCCGTGGCGCAGATCCTCGAGCTCGACACCCGGGCCGTTGCCGACGAGGCGTTGCCCATCGTTCGTCGGGCGCTGGAGGAGCAGTACTTGTTCCCCCGCTGAGACGGCGGATGCGGATCAGCGCTGCGGCGGGATGTCCCGGTCGTCGGTGGTGTCACGACCGTGGACGTCACGGTCGCGCGTGTCGTCGCGGTCGCGCCCGTGGTCGCGGTCGTCCGTGTGGTCGCCGCGGTCGGCCGAGCCACTGGCCTCGGGGTTGATGTCGGGGTCCAGGGCGTCGGCGTCCGCTCGCTCGCGCTCGACCTGCGAGCGCACGTCGTCGGCCTGCTCGGCGCGCCGCCGCGCCTCCTGCTCCTTGCGGTCGGCCTCCACCTTGGCCCGCTGCGCATCTGCCTGTGACTGCAGGGCCGCAGCTTCCCGTTCGCGGGCCTCGATGTCCTGCTCCTCCGCGTGCTGCCGCAGGTCCTGGGCGTGCGCTCGGTTCTCGCGCTCCTGACGGGCGCGCTCCTCCTGCTGCCGCTGCTGCCGCTGCCGGGTGGCAACCAGAATCACGGCGATGACGATGGCGAGCACCACCACGGCGATGACGATCCACATCCATGTTTCCATCGAAAGACTCCCGTCCGTAGAGGTGCCCGACTCTACTCGTCCACGCTGCCTGACGGGGCATTCCGTGAACTCGGGGGCATGCTTTCAGGCGCCAGCCGGAAGGGGGTCGGGGGGTGGATCGGCGTCTCAGGGGCTTCGTAGCCGGTTGGTGTGGTGATCTACCCTGACGGGATCAGCATGGCTGCGGCGGCCGGATCCCTCGGACCCAGCCCGGGATTGCTGAGCTATTGTTCGCATGAGTGTCCCGTCTAGGAGGCTATATGGCACCGCAGCTCAAGCGGCTCGTGATCGTCGAGTCGCCGACCAAGGCAACCAAGATCGCCGGGTTCCTCGGCGACGAGTATGTCGTCGAGTCAAGCCGTGGCCACGTCCGTGACCTGCCCACCGGCGCCGCTGAGGTCCCCGCGAAGTTCAAGGGCCAGAAGTGGGCTCGCACCGGTGTGGACGTGGACAACAAGTTCTGGCCGCTGTACGTCGTCGCGCAGGAGAAGAAGGCCACCATCCGGGATCTGAAGGCCAAATTGAAGGATGTCGACGAACTCCTGCTGGCCACGGATGGTGACCGCGAGGGCGAGGCCATCGCGTGGCACCTGCTGGAGGAACTCAAGCCGAAGGTGCCCGCGCGCCGAATGGTCTTCCACGAGATCACCAAGTCAGCGATCGAGGAGGCCGTCGCCAACCCCCGCGAGCTTGACACCAACCTGGTGGACGCGCAGGAGACCCGCCGCATCCTGGACCGCCTCTATGGTTACGAGGTCTCACCAGTGCTGTGGAAGAAGGTCATGCCGAAGCTCTCGGCCGGTCGGGTGCAGTCCGTCGCCACCCGTCTTGTGGTCGACCGCGAGCGTGCCCGCATCGCGTTCGTGTCAGCCTCCTACTGGGACCTCGACATCACCCTCGACGGTGGCGCCGAGGCCGACCCGCGACAGTTCCCTGCGCGACTGGCCACCGTGGCCGGCACCCGCATCGCCTCGGGGCGTGACTTCGACTCCGAGGGTCGCATCACCAACGATGAGGTGATGGTCCTCGACGAAAACGGGGCCAAGGCACTGGCCGACGCGTTGCGTGAGGCCCCCATCAAGGTGGCCGAGGTGGAGGCCAAGCCCTATACCCGCCGACCCTACGAGCCGTTCCGCACCACCACCCTGCAGCAGGAGGCCGGCCGCAAGCTCGGTTTCACGGCCCAGCGCACCATGTCGGTGGCCCAGGAGCTCTACGAAAAGGGCTTCATCACCTACATGCGTACCGACTCCATCACCTTGGCCGCCTCCGCCATCCAGGCGGCCCGCGCCCAGATCACCGACCTGTTCGGTGAGAGGTACCTCTCACCCAAGCCGCGGGTCTACGCGTCGAAGGTGAAGAATGCGCAGGAGGCCCATGAGGCCATCCGCCCCGCGGGTGACACCTTCCGTCACCCGGACAGCACCGGTCTGCGCGGGGACACGTTCCGGCTGTACCAGCTGATCTGGATGCGCACCATGGCCTCCCAGATGGCCGATGCAAAGGGCGAACAGATGACGGTTCGTTTCGACGCCAAGTTCGCCCACGCGGTCCCCCTGTCCACCGGTGAGGCGGGCGCGGCCGGTCTGGTCTCATCCGGTCGCACCATCACCTTCCACGGTTTCCTCAAGGCCTACGTGGCGGGCGTCGAGGACGATGCACGGTCCGACGACCAGCAGTCCCGACTGCCGTCCCTCACGAAGGGCCAGGACGTCGAGGCCTGGGCCGTTGCCGCATCCGGCCACGAAACCAAGCCCCCGGCCCGGTACACCGAGCCGTCGCTGGTGGCCAAGCTCGAAGAACTCGAGATCGGTCGACCCTCCACCTACGCCTCGATCATCCGCACCATCACGGCGCGGGACTACGTGTTCAAGAAGGGTTCCGCGCTGGTCCCGACGTGGCTCGCGTTCGCGGTCACTCGCCTGTTGGAGGAACACTTCAGCGAACTGGTGGACTACGACTTCACCGCCCAGCTGGAGGACTTGCTCGACGAGATTGCCGGTGGCAATGCCGAGCGGTTGCAGGTGTTGACCGACTTCTACCGGGGCCCCCAGGGCAGGGAGCACCAGGGGCTGGAGAAACTGGTCACCGAACTGGGCGACATCGACGCGCGCGAGCTCTCCACGTTCCGTATCAAGGACACGGACATCGACGTGCGGGTGGGCCGCTACGGCACCTACGTCGAGGCGGCTGACGGGCGCCGCGCCAACGTGCCGGAGGATCTCGCACCCGATGCGCTGACCAGGGAAGTGGCCGAGGAACTGCTCAGCCAGCCCCTCGACCAGGAACATGAACTGGGTGTCGACGAGGCGTCCGGGAACATGATCGTGGCCAAGAATGGCCGCTTCGGGCCCTACGTCACCGAGGTCCTGCCCGAGGACGCACCGAAGTCCAAGAAGCCGCGCACGGCGTCACTGTTCAAGTCGATGTCGCTGGATTCCATGGACCTGCCGGCTGCGCAAAAGCTGCTCAGCCTGCCCCGCGTGGTGGGCAAGGACCCCGAGGGCACCGAGATCACGGCACAGAACGGGCGATACGGGCCCTACCTGAAGCGGGGCACGGACTCACGGTCGTTGACTTCGGAGGACCAGATCTTCGACATCACGCTCGAGGAGGCGCTGGCGATCTACGCCCAGCCCAAGACCCGCGGGCGAGCGGCAGCTGCCGCTCCGCTGAAGGAGTTCGGTGATGACCCGTCCTCCGGCAAGCCGGCGGTGCTGAAGTCGGGCCGCTTCGGTGCCTACGTCACGGACGGGGAAGTCAACGCCACCCTGCGTCAGGCGGACGATCCCGAAACGATCACGCCCCAGCGGGCGTTCGAGTTGCTGGCGGAGAAGCGTGCCAAGGGGCCGACCACGAAACCGACCCGACGGCGAACCGCCACGGCGAAGAAGACGAGCACCCGCGCGAAGGGTTGAGGGTGATGGCGAAGAAGTCCAGGCAGGTGCTCCGCTTCGACATGCCGTTCACGTCGGAGCCGCCGCCCATGCAGTCGGAGTCGCTGGGGCTGCAGCGTCTCATGGAGCGCGGCGCAGCCCGCAGGACCACGGACGTCACCATCATCGACAGCACCGACCACCGGCTCCTGCGCGCAGGGGTGGTGCTGGCTCACCGGGTGAGCGATCAGACGGGGGAGTGGTACCTCGCGGCCAGCGGCTGGGACCCGTGGCTGCCCGTCGACCACGTCGAGAGGCTGGGCGCCTCCGCGGAACTGCCGGAGGGGCTGGCCGGCCGGATCCGGCCCATTTCGCGACGTGCCCTGCTTGGCCCCGTGGCCTCCCAGCGCTGCGAGCGCTCCGAGTACGCGCTACGCAGTACCGACGGGGACGTGCTGGCTGAGATCCACGACCAGAAGGTCACCCTGCGGCGCGGTGGCGTGACCACGGCCCGGTACCGGGAGGCCACCGTCGTTCCCGTGGTCACGCTGACCCCGTCCCAGCGCGAGTTCATCCTCGGGTCGATGGAATCGGCGGCAGCCACCCCCGTGGTGCAGTTCCCGAGCCTGCAGCAGCGTCTTGGCCCGCCCGCCACCGGCCTGACCGACTTTCCTGCTCCCGCGAAGCTGCGCAGGGGTGCCGACATGGAGGACTTCGTCACGGCACTGTTCTCCGCCGACCTGCAACAACTGGTGGAGACGCTGCTGGAGTTGCAGCAATCCGAGCGCCCGGATCCCACCACCCTGGTCAAACTCCTGAACCACGTGCGCCGCGATGTGCGCGGGCTCACGCCGGTCCTGGAACCGGGCTGGCGAATGGAGGTGGAGATGCTCACCGAGCCCGTCGATGGCGAGTCACCGCTGGCCGTGGCCGAACGGGCGCTGGACGTGGTGGAGGCCCTCGTGGTGGCAGTGAGGGCACCCAAGCTGGGGGATTCGTCCTACGCGCAGGCCCGCACGCTGTTGTTCCGGCGGGCCGAACGTTCCGCGTTCATCCTCGCTGACCGTTGCCGTGCCCTGACCCCCGACGCGTCTGACAAGAACTGGGCCGCGGCCCTGCTGGCCTGCGAACAACTGCAGACCACCGCGGAGGTCGGGGCCCAGATGTTCGGCAAACGGGGCAACCGGATCGTGCAACAACTGCAGCTGATGACCGACGACCTCCACTCCTGCATCGCGGAGCCCGCCGACGTGGACCCGGCAGGCCTCACTCCGCAGGAGGCATTCGCGTTGGGGGCGGCCGAGGAAAGACGCAGGACCGCCGTGCTCGGGCACCGGGAGCGGTTCGTGGCCTCCTGGCCCAACCGCGTGGCGAACCTGCGCCACCTCCTGGCGAAGGTGCAGAAGAAGCTGTGACCGGGGCGTTCATCGTCTTCGAGGGTGGCGACGGTGTGGGCAAGTCCACGCAGGTGGGCCTGCTCGTGGAGTGGCTGGCGAGCCATGCCATCGCCCACCTGGTCACCCGCCAGCCAGGAGGCAGCCCGCTCGGATCGCAATTGCGGCACCTGGTCCTGGACCCGGCCACCGGCGACGTGGCACCACGAGCGGAGGCGCTGATCTACGCGGCGGACAAGGCCCAGCACGTCTATGAGGTGATCCAGCCCGCGGTGGACAACTCACTGGTGGTGGTCTCGGACCGCTACGTGGACTCGATGGTGGCCTACCAGGGCGCGGGGCGTGATCTGGACGTGGAAGAGGTGGCACAGCTCGCCCGGTGGGCAACCGGTGAACTGCGGCCCGACCTGACCATCCTGCTGGACACCGATCCCGCCGACGCCGTCGCCCGCATCACCACGAAGGACCGGCTCGAGGGAGCCGGGCTGGAGTTCCATCGCCGTGCCCGCGCGCATTTCCTCCACCTCGCTGATCTCGACCCCCGCCGTTACCTCGTGCTGGATGCCCGCCTCGAGCGGGAGGAGATCGCCGAGCGGATCCGCACCCGCGTCGGTGCCCTGATCGGGCAGCCGGTGCCCCGGTAGCAGCGCAGTGCCCCGGCTGCGGCGGGCGCTGGGTCAGTCCAGGGACATAGGATGAAACCGTGAGCGTCTGGGATGAGTTGGTGGGTCAGCACAGGGCCGTGGAAGTGCTGCAACGGGCCCTTGGCGGCGCCTCGCACGCCATGACCCATGCCTGGCTGATCGTAGGCCCTCCCGGGTCGGGACGATCCAATGCGGCCCGGGCCTTCGCTGCCGCGTTGCAGTGTGACCAGGGAGGGTGCGGCCACTGCAACGACTGCCGCACGGCATTGACCGGGGCGCACCCCGACGTCACCCTGCACCGCACCGAGAAGCTGACCATCGGCATCAAGGAGGCCATCGAGCTGGCGGGACGGGCCAACATGTCACCCATCCAGCACAAGCACCAGGTGATGGTGATCGAGGATGCCGACAGGCTCACCGAACGCGGAGCCGACGCGCTGTTGAAAGCCATTGAGGAACCCGCTCCCAAGACGGTGTGGCTCCTGTGCGCGCCCAGCGCAGACGACCTGATCGTGACCATCCGGTCTCGTTGCCGGGAGTTGAGGTTGGTGACACCCAGCATCGAATCCGTCACTGACCTGCTGATCCAGCGCGACGGGATCGATCCTGCGCTCGCCGCGCACTGCGCCCGTGTCGCGCAGGGACACGTCGGTCGTGCCCGGGCGCTGGCCCGCCACGACGACGTGCGGATCCGCCGCCACAGCATCCTCAGTCTCCCCTCCAAGCTGGAGAGCCTGGGCGACTGTCTGACCGCGGCCGAGGTGTTGGTCAGCGCCAGCACGGAGGACGCGCAGAAGGCCACCGCCGAACTGGATGCCAAGGAGATGGCGGAGCTCCAGGTGGCGCTGGGATTCAGCGGTACCGGCTCGCGCGCCCGGCATGCCCAGGCAGCCGTCAAGGAACTGGAGGAGGGACAGAAGACCCGCGCAAAGCGCATCCAGCGCGACGCCCTGGACTCGATGCTCACCGAGCTCACCGGCTACTACCGTGACGTCCTGGCTGCACAGTCCGCGCCCGATGTCGAACTGGTCAACGCGGACCTTTCCGACCAAATCGTCCCCTTGGCGCGGAGGTCCCAACCCGAGCAGACCATCAGGGCCCTGGACGCCATTCTCGAGGCCCGCGTCGCACTGGAGACAAATGTGGCGCCCCTTTTGGCGATGGAAGCACTGATGGTCAGCCTGGCTCGAAGCGGCCGGACCGAGCCAGTCCACCACTCCGGTTGAACAGCCCCAAGTGGCTGCCAGCGGGTGGTCCGAACCCCTGCAGACTGCCGGGAGGGGATTGTTCCAGCGTCCCCTGAGCGAGTCGTTACCGGAAAAGGCCTCAGGGGTGACAAGATGAAAATGACCGGTTTCATCTGTAAGGACCAAAGGAACGTCACATGTCGAACGATGCCAACGGTGACTGGGTGCGTGCCCGTACCCCCCGCGAGGAGGGTGACGAGTGGACCGAGGAGCAGAGCGAGTACGGACTGGCCGTGGAGCCGGGGGAGTGGGACGACTACGCCAGCGACCAGTCCGTCCCCGTGACCCCTCCGCAGCCCCGTCCCCGCCCCGAGGTGGTGGAACCGGCACCCGGTGAACAAGCCCCCGGAGTGATCGAACCCACCGGGGAGGAACTGCTCCAGTCTCCCGAGGCCTTGCAGGAGCAGGGCACGGCCGATCCGGAACTGGACGCCGATCGGGTGGACCCGGACCGGGACCTGCACCCCGTGGCGGAACCGCAGGAGACCGCTGACGACGTCGGGGAGCTTCCCGGCCACGAGCAGACCGAGACGGTGCCCGTGATTATCGACGGCGAGCCGGAGGAGCAGTTCCTGGAGGAACAGCACCAGCGGGGGGAAACCTCCGCCGCCGACGACGACCTCGACACCACAGTGGTGCGCAACCAGCCGTTGTTCGATGAAACAGACGACGCCTCCTCGGCGGAGGAGCCCCAGGCCCCCACGGCGTCAGATCCGGATGGGACCGGATTCCCCAGGGAAGCGGTGGGTGCAGCCGGGGTCGGCGCAGCCGGTGCAGCAGCCCTCGCCTACGGTGACAGCGAGCCGGTTGAGGGCCGCGACGCAGACCGCGAAGTACGCGACGACGTGCTGGACGGCGGCCACCAGGACGAAGCCGTCGAGTCCGTCACGGCCGAGGGCGAGGTGCGCACGGGCCATGGTGTGGAGGACTCCGACGACCAGGCTGCCGAGAGCATCGAGACCGATGCAGTCGGCGGGGCGCGTCACTCCGGACTCGGTGACGAGGCGGCCCGGTGGGACGAGGAGCCCGCCGGGGAGTCAGCCGAGACGCAGGCGATGCCCGCGGTCGCTGAGCGCGGGGATGACGACGTCGACGACGGCACCGGAGCGGACGGCGGCCTGCCCGACGATGATGACACGCGCGTGCTGGAGTCGTCGCGGGACGACGACTACCTGCACCGTGATGCCCGAACCTCCGACGAGGACGAGACCCGGGTCAGCCAGGGCGCGCTCGGTGACGAGCCACTGCCCCGGGGCGACGCGGGGACAGGTGACGTCGGGGCAACTGCCGAGACTGGCATGGCGGGGATCTACCGCGGCGGCGCCGGCGACGACACCCAGGTCCTGGACAAGAGCGATTTTCCCGATGACGACGAGCGCGAGGCCGAGGAACGCCGCATCCAGGAGCAGCTGGCGGCCGAACGTCGAGCACGTCAGGAACGGCTAGGGGTGGTGCCCACGTCCTCCGACAACGAGACACGTGCCACGCCGGTCAAGCCCACACCCACCACAGACAAGTGGCACGGTGCGTTCGGCCTCTTCGTGTTGCGCCTCATCACCGCGGTTGTGGTGGGCGTCACCGGCTACCAGATGCTGACGCCCATCCAGGAGACCGTGGCGGCGCTGGAGCCCACCATGATCCCCGAACCGCGTCTGGCAGCGTGGATCGCCGGATTCACCCTGGCCTTCCTCGCCATCCTGCTGGTGCTCGGATTCGCACAGCGCCTCGTCGGCCTCCTGTTGATGGTCTACGGCATCGGCATGCTGGTGTTTGTGCGGTGGGGTACCTTCAACCCCTTCCTCGAGGGTTTCGAGGGGTTCGTGGGCGACAAGGAACTGTTACTGGTCGGCATCGGGCTGCTGTTGCTGCTGCTGGGCGGCGGCCGATGGGGCATCGACGGCGCCATCCGCGGCTCGCGGGCGCGCAGCCGTGCAGAGCGACAGAACTGAGCCCCCATCCAGAACCACAACCGGCGCCGCGATTCGCGGCACCGGTTGTGTGTTCCCGACGCCGACTACTCTTGAGCGGGTAGCGCAGCGAAGGGACCCGCATGGCAACCAACTGGGTGACGATGGCAGAGAAGACCACCGTCGTCCTCTCGATCGGCCTGGTGGCCAGTTTCTTCCTCTTCGGCATGGCCGGGGGCGGACAGGCTGAACCGGAGACCACACCCATGCCGTCCCCGACGGCGAGTCCCACCACCGAGCCTCCCGCCATCCCGGACCCCACCGGGGCCCCGGAGCCGGAACCCGGAATTCAGCCCGGCGTGCCGCTGGTTTCCGTCGGGGAGATGGAGACCTGGCCCCCTCCGGATGGCCGCAATCAGGACCGCCAACTCGACTACCGGACGGACGACCCGTCGGTAGTGCTCCCCGAGGCGCCCAGCGCGGACCTGCACGGCTACTGGGACCAGGAGGTCTCCTGGGACGCGTGTGGCGACGACGAGTGCGCGAGGGTGCTGGTGCCGCTCGACTGGGAGAACCCGGGTGAGGCAGCCCTGCACATCGCCATGCGCAGGGTGGCCGGCGCCGATCCGAGCCTTGGCCCCCTCTTCGTCAACCCCGGCGGCCCCGGCCACGGCGGGCAGAACTACGCCCAGCGGCTGGGCGAGATGGGATGGGACAACTACGACGTGGTCGGCTGGGATCCCCGTGGCACCGGCGAATCGACGGGCGTGCAGTGTGGCACCACGGAGCAGACCGATGCCCGGTTCGAGATGGATGCCACACCGGAGGGCCCCGGGGACGTGGCGGCCCTGCGCGACGGCTTCAGTGAGTTCGCGCAGCAGTGCCGTGACGCGTCGGGCCCCCTCCTGGACCACCTCTCCACCATCGAGAACGTGCGCGACCTGGATTTGCTCAGACACCTGCTCGGGGCCCAGAAGCTGAACTACGTTGGCGCCTCGTACGGCACCTACGTGGGAGCCATGTATGCCCAACTCTTCCCCGAACGTGCTGGACGGTTGGTGCTGGATTCTGCGGTGGACATCACCGATGACGTGGACGCGCCCGTCCAGGCGGAGGGTTTCGAGTTGGCTCTGCGCAACTACGCGCAGTGGTGCGTCGAACAGACGGTGTGCGTCCTCGGGGACACCGCCGATGACGTGGTGGCCTCCATCGCCGATTTCCTGGCGAATCTGAAGAACGACCCGATCCCCGTGGGGGACCGCCTGCTGACGCAGAACCTGGCCACCGCTGGCATCGCGCTGTTCCTCTACGCCGACGAACAGGCCTATCCGACGCTTACCCAGGTGGTCTCCGAGGGGTTCCTCGGACG
This sequence comes from uncultured Tessaracoccus sp., assembly GCA_964588895.1. Lineage (GTDB taxonomy): Bacteria > Actinomycetota > Actinomycetes > Propionibacteriales > Propionibacteriaceae > Arachnia. Next base: position 12,727 of record CAZPSO010000010.1, on the reverse strand, counting down.
TGGTGCGTTGCTGTTGTCCGCTGCCAACAGCCTGAACGGGCGTCGGGAGAGCGGCTACGACACCTCCACCTTCGCGTTCCCTGCCACCCTGTGCGTCGACTGGGAGGACCGTGGCGTCGATTATGCCTACGGGGCCTGGCAGGAGGTGGCTCGTCGCTCGCCGGTGTTCGGTGCCCACATGGGAATGAGTCTGGTGTGCGAGACGTGGACCGCGGATTCGGTGCCCCCATTGAAGATCACCGCCGAGGGTGCCCCCACCATCCTGGTGGTCGGCACCACCGGCGACTCCGCCACGCCGTACGAGCACGCGGTCTCCATGGCCGAGCAGTTGAGCTCCGCGGTGCTGCTGACGCTGGATGGCCCCGGGCATGGTGCCGTGACGTCGGGCAACGAGTGCATCTCGCGAAGTGTGGCCGGGTTCCTCATCGACGGCGAACCCCCGCAGGACGGCACCGTCTGCTGACCACGGTTCCGGCTTTTGGTCGGGCGCCCGGTGCCGCTATAGTTTCTTGTTGCGCCGTCCTAGCTCAGTCGGTAGAGCGACGCTCTCGTAAAGCGTAGGTCACGGGTTCGATTCCCGTGGACGGCTCCACAAGGAAGAGGATCCGTGTTCGACCACGAACACGGATCCTCTTCTGTGTTCTCGTCGAGCGGGCATCCGCCGGGGTTGGTGACTACTACGAAATGTAGTTGTAGTTGCAACCACTTAGGCGAGGGTGGCCCGGGTTGGGAAAATCGCTCCTTGTAGTCTGAAGGAGGTGATCGAGATTCTCGCCGAGTCATGAGGAGGACACATGCTGGACTGCGCCATCATCGGTGCTGGGTTGGCTGGACTGACCGCTGCCCGGGACCTTGTGAAGCGGGGATTGGACGTGGTTGTCCTCGAGGCCCGGGATCGCGTGGGCGGCCGCATCGAGAACGGAATCCTGGACGACGGCCAGTACGTTGAGCTGGGCGGCCAGTGGATCGGAGTTGGGCACGACGAGGTGGTCGAGCTCGCTGACCACTATGGCCTCGAGATGATCGGGCTGCCGTTCAAGGGCAACCTCCTGGTGCGGCTCCGCGGCAAGGCAGTGGCCGTCCCGTCGCAGTACGAGGAGGAGACCCTGACGCCCTTCGAGGTGGCTGATCTGGGACAAGGCCTCGTGCGTCTTCGTCGTCTGTCGGCACGTCTGCGCACGGATGAGGTCTGGGCCAAGGCCAACGACGCGTGGCTGCGACAGGATCTGCGCCGCTGGGTGCAGACCAACCTGCGCACCGCTGGCGCCCAGCAGCGCTTCCACGAGGTCTACGCCGCCGCCTTCGGACCGATGCGCAAGGGCGCCGAGTTGCTCGAGGGCCTCCACCAGGTGGGTTCCGGCCCCGACCTGGAATCCATGATTGCCTCCAGCGGAGGACTGAACCAACACCGCCTCAAGGGCGGCATGTTCAAGTTGACCCAAGCCATGGCCGACGACCTTGGCGACCGGGTCCGACTGTCTGCCCCGGTCACCGGCATCGAGCACGGCGCGGACTTCGCCACCGTGGCACTGGAGGGCGGGGAGACCATCCGGGCCAAGCGGGTGATCTCGACGCTGCCCCCACGGTTGGCCGTCGGCCTGGAGCACCAGCCCCCGCTTCCGGAGTGGCGGGTGGAGACAGCCAAGAAGGTGGCTGGCGGGAACGTCATCAAGGCATACCTGGTGTATGAGCGTCCCTTCTGGCGGGACCAGGGCCTCTCCGGCCAATCCAGCACCGACGAGGGAGCGGTCAGGGTCACGTTCGACACGACAACCGGCGACGACGAGCGCGGACTGCTGATGGGCTTCTTCGAGGGCGCCGACGCCGACTCCCTGTCGCGTCGCAGCGTCACCTTGCGCCAGCGCACGTTCGTGGACTCCGTGGTCAAGAGCTTCGGGGAGGTGGCCGGCCGGCCACTGGCCTACGTGGAGCGGGACTGGGCTTCCGAGCGTTACACCGGGGGCTGCCACGGGGCGCACTTCGCGCCCGGGGTCTGGACCACCAACGGGCCGATCCTCGCCGAGTCGGAGGGCGTCCTACACTGGGCAGGGGCGGAATACGCCTCACGGTTCAACGGGTACATGGAAGGTGCCATCCGATCCGGTCTGGAGGTGGCGGCCCGCGTGGCAGCGGAGTGCGCCTGAGAGATGGTTGATGCCCAACTGGCAGGACAACGACTCGTTGCACAGGGGCTGATCGAACCCCGGCATGGCAGCGTGACGGAAGTCGTCTCCGCTTTCGGGGCCATGCAGGGCCAGGATCTTTCCGGCGTGATCGCCTCGGTGGCCCTGCGCCTGCCCGTGGCGGACCCGGCGCTCGTGGTGGATGCGTTCGATGCGGGTGAGATCGTGCGCGGCTACCCGATGCGCGGCACGGTCTTCGCCGTGCCTGCGGCTGATGTCACCTGGATGACGCAGTTGTGCGCCGGCGCCCCGCGCCGGGCCATGATTGCGCGGCGGGCGGCGCTGGGCCTGGACGATGCCGTGGTGGACCGGGCCCGCGAACTCCTGCTGGAGTTCCTTGGCGGGGCACCCCGTGGGGCCTCCCGCAGCCAGGTGGTGGCTCTGTGGGACAAGACCCTCCCCGACCTCGACAGGCAGCACACCTACCACCTGTTGCGGTTGTTCATGCACGAGTCCCTGATCTGCTGGGGCCCCTGGAACGGGACGGACCAGAACGTGGTCGCCAACGAATCCTGGCTGCCGGTCGTGCAGAGTCTGGAGCACCGCTTCAACGGTGACGAGGTGGCCGCCTGCGCCGTGCTGCTGGAGCGCTACCTGCTCTCGCACGGCCCGGCCACCCTGCGCGACTTCGCATGGTGGAGCAAGCTGCCGCTGCGCACGATTCGCGCCGCCCTCCCCCTGATCAGTGACCGCTTTGAGCGTGACGGAGCCGAGGAGTCATCGTGGTGGAGGCCGGGGCTGCACGACGACCTCGAGGCGGTGGGCAAGCTTGCGGACCAGCCGCTCCTGCTGCCGGGATTCGACGAGTTCATCCTGGGCTACCCGGACCGGCAGTTCGCCATGACAGCCCATCAGGAGTCGCTGCTGGTTCCGGGCAACAACGGGGTCTTCCGGCGCGCCGCCGTGGCCGAGGCCGTCGTCAAGGGCTTCTGGAAGCGAGACGGTCGAGCCGGGAAGCGCATCCTGTTGGTGGAGCCCTTCAACAAGCCGTCGGTACGTCACCACAAGGGCTGGGAGCGGCGGTTCCGGGACTATCCATTCCTCACTCCCTGACGCGGGTCATGAACAACGGCGGGCGGTCTCCAACCGGCGTCCCCTGCCTGGGTCGAAAGCAACCCCGGCTCGCCGCGCCAGACGGATGATGAGGGAATAGTGCCCCCGCGCGAGGTGCGTCGTGGCGTTTCGGGAGGGTGAAAGACTGGGGGGTATGTCCATCCACAGTGAGCACCCGTTCATGACCCCCCGTCAGTTGCGCGACCCCGCTCGCCGCGTGCGCGGCCGGATGCCGGCCCCGGTGACCATCTGGACCAGCATCTCGGAAACCCGACGCGACGGGTGGACCATCTCCTCCGTCCTCGTGGCCGACGGAGAGCCATCCGAACTGGTGGCACTCGTCAACGAGGACTGTGACTGGTGGGACCTGTTCCGGGTCACAGGGATGGCCACCGTCAACGTCCTGGGACCTGGGCAGGGGAGGATTGCCGACGTGTTCGCGCGGGTCGCACCCTCCCCGGGAGGACCGTTCCGCAGTGGCCAATGGGCTGATGCCGACCACGGGCCACGCCTGGAGGGCGCCTCCGCCTGGATGACTGTTCGCCTGCTGGATCCCGAGCCGCAGCACGCCGGCTGGGGCCTGCTGGTCCGAGCCGGTGTCGAGGCAGTCGAGCTTGCAGACGGGGTGGAAGCCCTGGAGCACCGGGCCGGCCGCTACCGCTGATGCGAGCGGCGCAGCGCCCGGGGGGACGGCCACGCCGCGGAACCAGCACCCTGGCCAAACGGCCACGCTCCGCGCCGCGAAGAGGTACGGACAGCCCTCCTAGGAACCCTCGGGCCAGCTGTCGGGGGTCGGCTCGCTGGTGTCCTCGGGTTCGTCGGAGAAGTCCTGGTAGGAGTCACGCGGCCGGTAGCCCAGCTCGAGCATGGTGTTGGTGAGGTCCCAGCGCCGGTTGGGGTTGTCCGAAACCACGTAGTAGAACCCGAACTTCACGTCTGCTTCGATGGCGCAACGGACCGCCTGGATGGCGTCGTCGTCGCTGAGCCACATGGCGCGCAGCAGGTCGAGGTCGGCGGCGTCGGGGTGCTCCCCGTTCCAGCCGATCCGCAGGGCGATGAAGTCGATGTCGTACTTCTCGTGGTAGAAGCGGCCCAGTGACTCGCCAAAGACCTTGCTGACGCCATAGAGCGAGTCGGGGCGCGGCAGCATGTGTGGGTAGACCGGCCACTGCTCGTCCCGGTCATAGAAGCCCATGGCATGGTTGGACGACGCGAATATGAACCGGCGCACCCCTGCGGCCCGCGCGGCCTCCAGCGCGTTGCGAAAGCCGATGATGTTGGCGGACAGGACTGCGTCCCAGTCCGACTCCGGGGAGGCGGAGCCGGCCATGTGGACCACCGTGTCGACGCCGTCCATGAGGGCTGCTGTCTCGTCGTAGTCCTCCAAGTCAGCGATCTGGAACCGGTGCTTCTCCTCCTCGTCGGGGTTGCGTCCGTGGAGGACCAGGTCGTACCCGTCGGCCAAACCCTCGCTGAGGGTGCGCCCCATGCCGCCGGTGGCGCCAGTGATCAGGATCTTTCGTGTCATGCCTGCACCTCCGGGTCGGATAGCGGTGCCTCAGGATCGGTCCCTGTTGCCCGGCGTGGCACCACGTCATGGTCCGGCTCGGGTTCTTCCTGTCGAATGCGGTCCTCGATGGTGTCCTGTTGGCCGGGCTCGGCCCGATCAGCCTCGAACCGGCGGATACCGGAGGGGTCCCGCTCGAGGTCTTCGGGGGAGACCTCATTGTGAAGCAGGTCGCCGGTGGACAGGTCCTCGTCGGTGACCACCGACGCGGTGGCGTGCAACTCGTCGGTGGCGTCCTCGACGAGCTTCTCGATCTCCTCGTCAGGAAAATCGGGGCCCCCGCCCACGTCCTGGGGGCTCACGGGGCTCTCGGCTGCTCGTTCCGGGTCGATCTGGGACGGCTTTGGGCCGGGAAGGTCGTTGAAGGAGTCACTCGTCATGGACCCATCCTGCCAAGGCAACGGTGCACCGCGAGCAGATTTCGGACGACCCGCCGACGGCTGGGTTCAACCGGCCAGGTGCAGCAGCACCGTCATGGCGCCCTGCAAGGCGGTGAGGATGGGGAAGATCCACGGGGCCAGCCGGATGAGGGGGTCGTCCGCCGGTGCCTGCAGTCGATCGGCGCGCTTCCATGCCACCACCGACGCTGCCAGGAAGACCACGGAGCCGGTGGCTCCCGCCAGCAGCGGGACCATGGCCACCTGTTCCTGCATGTACAGGGCCGCCAGGACAGCCATGCCCACGAAGGCCACGCCCACCGCGAGCCACACCAGGGTTCGTCGCAGCACACGCTTGAACCACAGCACCACGGCCACGGTCCCCACCAGGAGGATGGACCACCACACCAGATCGCCGCCGCTGACGGCGATGTCACCGCCAGCAAGCCAGGCCCGGATGGATCGCGAACCCAGTTGCCAACCGATGACGCCGGCCAGCGGCCCCAGCAAGGACAGTACGATCTCGGCCCGGGAACGGGCGGGTCCCTTTCCGGGAGGCGCCTGGCGGGGGGTGGTCTCGTCGACGGCGCGCGCGTAGAGGGCCGGGTCGCCGAAGGCCTCAGCGGGATCCTGCCCAGACGTCTCGGTCTCGGCGCGGACCTCCCCCGCCACATCGCGGATGACCCCGGCGGGCACGCCGCGGGCTTGGGCCTCGCGCGTGAACGCGTCGAACCACGTGCTCATGGGCGGTGGATCTTCTCCATGGTCACGTCGATGTCCCCGTCGTACTCGAAGTTGGCCCACACGCCTTCGACCTTGAAGACGCTGTAGGTGCTGGTGGGGAAGTGGCACTGGAGCTGGTCCGCCTCCGCGGGGTGCTTCGAGTAGGCCAGGTGCGCGGCCAGGGTGGGGATCACGGGGGAGTGCCCCACCACCAGGAGGGCATTGATCCCCTCGTCGGTTTCGCTGATGCGCTGCATGACGGTGTCGATGCCACCTTCGTAGATGGCGTCCTGGAACTCGGCCGGGATGCCCAACCCGAGGGCCTCGAACGTCTGCCGGGTGCGGACTGCCGACGAGACGAGTGCGTACTGCAGGCCCAGGCGGGCCAGCTCACGTCCCGCGGTGGTGGACGCCGCTCGCCCCGCGGGCGCCAGTTCCCGGGCCTTGTCACCGTGGTTGTTGTGGTGCTCGGCCGCGGCGTGGCGCATCAGAACGAGTGTCTTCATACCTTCAGAGCCTACCTTCAGGGCTTGACGGCCACCATCAGGTCACGCCTGATGGAGGAGTCGACGCGATGCGCGAACTGCTCCCATGGCCCCTGTTCGGCCACGATGAGGCCGGCGGCGTCGAACATCTCGGCCAGGTCCTCCCGGGACAGGCCAAAGGTGTTCCACGAGACCCCGACCGCACCCCCGTGCATCAGTTGGCCGGCCCACACCGGGATGGCCTCGGCCAGCAGCCCGGCCGGCGTGCGGTCGCGCTTTCCACTGGTGCCGTGGTCGTCTGTGGACGCGCCGTGTACGACGCCGTAGGGGGCGTCGGTGACGATGGCGTCGAACTTCTTCTTGCCGAAGAGTTCGGCAGAGGCGCGCGCATCACCCGTGAAGACGGTGTACTCCCGATGGCGGCCCCCAACGTTGATGCGGGCGTCGAAACGCCTCCCCACGGACCGGCCCTCTCGCCTTACCGGGGTGACGTCGGCGGTGTGCTTGATGCGCTTGCGGCGCAGCCAGGTCTTCATGAACGAGGCCATCTGCTCGAAGGCCTTCTCGTCGGCCTCCACCCCGTAGGCATCGTGACCGGCCAGCAGGACCGTCGAGCATGTGGTGCCGCGGCCGCACATGGGGTCCAGCACCTGGCGGGGGCCAGTCGGCTCGCGGATCACGGCCGCCAGGGTGACGTTGAGCAACAGGCGGGTGAACTGTTCGTTCGTCTTGCCTTGGTACTTGGGAATGGTGACCAGGTCCTCGTCGAGGACGTCCACGGTGGGCAGTTCAACGGGCTGCAGCAGCCCTTCCTCCTCGGTGAACAGTGCGAAGGCTGCCGACTGGCGTGCCAGTTGTTCCAGGTGGGCGGGCTGCAGGTCTGGTGCCTCGAACCTCAGGTACCCCACGCCCGCGATGGTGGTCTCGGCGATCTCGCGCGCGAAGGGGCAGGTGAGTTCCAGTTCAGCGGCAGTGAGCGCGGCCTGCTCCCCGGCGTAGACACGGTTGGCCGACGGGTTGCGCAGCATCAGGTGGCGAGGCATTGCGCCAGTTTCCCACACCTGCCCCGGCGGGGCAGCCGTCGTCAGGCCAGATTGACGTGGAAGTGCTCGAACGGGGTGCCCTTGGCGCGCTCGAAGGAGGCCTTGATCTCGTCCTCGGCCTCTTCGCGCCCGGTCCAGGTGGCGCCCTCCACCGACTTGCCGGGCTCCAGGTCCTTGTAGACCGAGAAGAAGTGCTCGATCTCCAGCAGCACGTGCTCGGGCACGCTGTCCAGGTCCTGAAGGTGGAAGCTGCGGGTATCCGCAGTGGGGACGCAGAGGACCTTGTCGTCGCCACCCATCTCGTCAGTCATCCGGAACATCGCGACGGCGTAGCACTCGATGAGGCAACCAGGAAACGTCGGTTCGCTGCTGACCACCATGGCATCCAGCGGATCGCCGTCCTGGCCGAGCGTGCCCTCGATGAAACCGTAGTCGTAGGGGTACTGCGTGGACGTGAACAAGGTTCGGTCCAACCGGATGCGTCCCGTGTTGTGATCCATTTCGTACTTGTTCTTCGTGCCCTTGGGGATCTCGACGGTGACGTCAAACAGCAGCTTGCGATCCGACCGGGTCACCTCGACCCCCCCGGTGTGATCTGAAGTCACGAACGCGCTCCTATGATTGGTGATGTCCCGCTCCCACGCGGGTACCTACTTTCGAGCACAATACCGTGGATACGGGCAGGAGAGCACATTGAAGCGTCTCACGCAGTGGATCCTCACCACTGTCCTGCTGGTGATGCTGCTGCTTGGCGGATTCGCCGCCGCCGTCTTCTACCGGCCGGCCATGATCGCCGTCGGTGCTGATGCGACGGGCGCCCCCACCACCCTCGCCCCCGAGGTGTTCGCGCCACCCCCGACACCGAGCGTGGAACCGGCACACGGCACCGGGATCATCACCGGCGCCAGGACGACTTCCGAGGGTGCGGCACCCGATCCCGCCACGTTGCAGTCGCGGATCTCAGCGCTCGATCGCAGTGCAGCCGTGGCCCCCGACGACGAGGCAATCTTCGCCGTCGACGTGATCGACACGGAGACCGGGCAGCGTCTCGCTGGCATCAATCAGGATGTCCTCGTCGTGCCTGCCTCCAATACCAAGACGCTGACCGTGGTGGCCCTGATGAACGCCGTGGATGGGGACGAGACCTTCTCCACCCGAGTGCTCCAGGCTGGTCCCGGGGAGCTCGTGCTGGTGGGAGGCGGGGACCCGATGCTGACCCGCACGTCGAGCGAGGCTGGCTACCCCGCGGCGCCGTCGCTGCAGGACCTGGTGATCGCCACCGTCGCTCAACTCCAACAGCAGGGAATCACCAGCGTCACCCTGGGTTTCGACGCCAGCCTGTTCGCCGACCCGGGATGGAACGACACCTGGCCGGAGAACTACCGCACCCAGGTCACCCAGGTCAGTGCCCTGTGGGTGGACAACGGGCGCCTGGAGGGTGGACCCCGAAGCCTGACACCGGCCCTGGATGCCGCGCGGATGTTCGCGGAGATGCTGGGTGCCCAGGGAATCGAGGTGGTGGGTGAACCGCTGCCTGCGGAGGACCTCAGCGGAACAGAGCTGGCCAGCCTCGACTCCCTGCCGGTGCACGTGTTGGCAGAGCAGGCAATGCTGCGCTCCGACAACTCCTGGACGGAGGTGCTGGGTCTCCAGCTGGCGCGGCTGACCGGCCATCCCACCACCTTCGACGGCGCCGTCGCCGCCATCGAGGAGCAACTGCGGGCCTTGGGGGTGTGGACCGAGGGGGCTGTGCTGCACGACGCATCCGGCCTCTCGCGTGAGAACCTGGTCTCCGCCTCGATGATCGCCCAGGCCAACCGCCACATCGTCGTGGACCCCCGCCTCTCCGTGATCCTGGACGGGCTCCCCGTGGCCGGGGTCACCGGCACACTGCGCGACCGGTTCGCGGACCCCGTGTCGCAGCCCGCGCGGGGCGTGGCCAAGGCAAAGACCGGCACGCTCACCGGCGTTAGCAGCCTCGGCGGCAACACTGTCACCGTCGACGGCCGGGTGGTGGCCTTCGCGGTCGTTGTCAACGGCTCGTCCCAGCCCTGGCCGGCGAGGACCTGGGCCGACCAGGTGGTGGGCACCATCTCCGGATGCGGCTGCTGAGATGTACCGACCCGAGGTCAACTGGGACCTGGCGCTGTCCACGTCAGGGCGTCTGCAGGGGGAACTTCCCGCGGCCACCCGACCCGAGGCCATACAGGCCACGGCGCTGCTGCGCACCACCGCCCTGCGGGCGGGTGAACTGGCGGTGGAAGCGGCAGGGCTGGGTGATTTTCCCGCCCGCCACGTGGTGGTCAGCGACCGGCAGGGGTGGGCTCGCAGTGCTGCCGGGATGGCAGAGGCCGTCCTCGACACCTTGGGACCGGAGCGGCCGAACGGCTGGCCGCGTGAGGTCCGCAGGGCCGGTTACGGGCTGGCCGTGGGGGCGGCCCTGGGCATGATCAGCCGCGGGATCCTGGGCCAGTTCGACGCCTTCGGCCCGCGCCCGACGCTGCACCTGGTGGCTCCCAACCTCGTCCGCATGGCCCGGGCGCTGCCCGGACCGGACGAAGAGTTCTATCTGTGGGTGGCGGTCCACGAGCACGCCCATGCCATCCAGTACACCGGCATCGAATGGATGCGGCCCACCGCACTTCGGTTGTTCTCCAGCCTGGCCGCCGAAGATGCCAGCGCCCTGGACGTCGTTCTCGACGTGGTGCGCCGCAGGAAGGGGCTGCTCGGAGAAGATGGCTCCACTGCCCTGGCACGCCTCACGGCCCTGATGACGCTCAGCGAGGGCCACGCCGACTTCATCTCCGACCGGGTCGGCATCCCCAATGCCGTGAAGTTCCGGCGACGGTTCCAACGGCAGCGCGCCGCCACGGGAACCCTGCAGCGGTTGCTGCCCATGGTGGACAAGAATGCCCAGTACACCCTGGGCCTCGCGTTCTGCAGGGCCGTCGAACGACGCGTCGGCATGGAAGGCCTCAACCGAGCCTTCGAAGCACCGGAGTCGCTGCCCACCATGCCGGAGCTGCGGGCCCCCGGGAAATGGATCAGGAGGATGCGTGGCACGTCGTGAACTCCAGCCGTCCTCGCTGCAGGTGGCGCAGGCTGTCGCGGCGGTGATGCCGGCAGGTCGCGTGGCCGTGGGGGTGAGTGGGGGTGCCGACTCCATGGCACTGGCCATGGGAGCGGCCTGGGCCGCCCCCCGGGCGGGCGCGCAGGTGGAGTGCGTGGTGATCGACCACGGCCTGCAGACCGGTTCGGCAGAGGTGGCGCTGGGCGTCGTCGAGCAACTCCGGGGGCGGGGGCTGGCGGCGTCCCGGGTGCCGGTCGCCGTCACCGACACCGGCCAGGGGATGGAGGCCGACGCCCGCGACGCCCGCCTCGCGGCGCTGCAGTCGTTGGGTGTTCCGGTGCTCCTCGGCCACACCCTCGACGACCAGGCCGAGCAGGTGCTGCTGGGACTGCTCCGGGGCTCCGGAACCCGGTCGCTGGCGGGGATCCCGCCCCGGCGGGGTCCGTTCCTCAGGCCCCTGCTGGGCGTTCGGCGCCAGGTGACCGAGGACGCCTGCCGCCAGTGGGACCTGGAGATCTGGCAGGACCCCCACAACGAGGACCCCAGCTTCGCCCGCGTTCGGGTCCGCGCCCTGCTGGCCCGCTTGTCGCGGGAACTGGGTCGCGACCTGGTCCCGATGCTGGGTCGAAGTGCGGAACTGGCACGCATCGACGCCGACTTCCTCGACGGGATGGCCCTGCCGCACGTCCCGGCAGGCCCGAACCTGGGAATTGCGGAGGTCACGGACCTGCCTGACGCCATTCGGCTGCGCGTCGTGAAGGAATGGCTGGCGCGCGGCGGTGTTCCCGCAGAGATGGCCCACGTGGTGGCCGTCGACGCCCTGGTGCGCCGGTGGCGCGGCCAGGGACCGGTGCACGTGCCGGGTGCCGTGGTCGCCCGCCACGACGATGCACTGGTGGTGCTGCCCCGCCAAGAGCCCCCGGCAGCAGCCGAGTGAATCGTTGGCCGAAACCCGCACCGTTGCGTAGGGTGGGAATCGTGCATGCCGAAGACGTGAAACAAGACCTGTCAGAAGTTCTTTTCACCGCGGACCAGATCCAGGAGAGGATCGAGGAGGTGGCCGCCCAGATCGACAAGGACTACGAGGGCAAGGACCCTCTGTTGGTCGGCGTCCTCAACGGAGCAGTCATGGTGATGAGTGACCTGCAGCGTGCCATGAGGTCGCACGTGGAGATGGACTGGATGGCCGTGTCCTCCTACGGCTCCGGCACCCAGTCCTCCGGAGTGGTACGCATCCTGAAGGACCTCAGCACCGACATCGAGAACCGGCACGTGATCGTCGTCGAGGACATCATCGACACCGGCCTGACGCTCTCGTACCTGATGAGCAACCTCGCGTCCCGGGGCCCGGCCAGCCTGGAGATCATGACCATGTTCCGAAAGCCGGAGGCCATCCAGATGGACGTTCACGTCAAGTACGTGGGCTACGAGATCCCCAGCCAGTTCGTCGTCGGATTCGGCCTGGACTACGCCGGCAAGTACCGAAATCTCCGCGACCTCGCCATCCTGGCACCCCACGTCTACCGGTAACCCTCCCGTGGCAGGCGGCACCCATGGGGTTCGCGCCTACACTTGAGCAGACGCGTGTGTGAAGCCCCGGCTCCACCCCCGCTGGTAATCTGCGTCAAGCCCCTGCCCGAACGGATCGGTGTCGTCAGTTGAAAAAGCTATCGAAGAGCCCCTTCGCGTGGCTCCTGTGGGTCATCGCCATCATCCTGATGATCTCGCTGGTGTCCCAGGCCGTGTCATCGTTCGTGGGCCACCAGGACGTTCCCACGTCCGAGATCATCGAACTGATCAACTCCGACGAGCCTCTCCAGGAAGTCATCCTGGTCGACGGCGAACAGGCGATCCGGGTCACCAAGGGCAATGGTGAGAAGGTGGAGGCCGCCTGGGTGGGCGACCAGGTCAACAGCATCGTGGAGCGCCTCGAGCAGCGCAAGGCCGAGGGCAACCTCGACGAGTGGGTGGGGCTGAACCCCCAGCCCGGGGTCCTCAGCACACTGCTCTACACGGCGCTGCCTTTCCTGTTGCTCGCCGTCGGGTTCTTCATCGTGATCCGCATGATGGCCAACAGTGGCGGGGGTGGGCCGCTCAGCTTCGGCAAGTCCAAGGCCAAGCTGGCCACCAAGGACACCCCCACCAACACGTTCGCTGACGTGGCCGGCGCCGACGAGGCGGTGGAGGAACTGGAGGAGATCAAGGAGTTCCTGGCCGAGCCCGCCA
>CAZPSO010000009.1:19792-24839 GCA_964588895.1 uncultured Tessaracoccus sp. | reverse complement strand
GCCCCCTTCACGATGCCGGCGATGTCGACGAAGCTGACGGTGGCCGGGATGATCTTCTGCGAGCCGTAGATCTCGGCCAGCTTCGGTAGCCGGTCATCCGGCACGCCCACGACGCCGACGTTGGGTTCGATGGTGGCGAACGGGTAGTTCGCGGCCAGAACCTCGGCGCGGGTGAGTGCGTTGAACAGGGTCGATTTGCCGGCGTTGGGGAGGCCGACGATCCCAATGGTGAGTGCCACGAGAGCGCAGTCTAGCCCTGCACCGCCCGCTCCCACGATTCCACCGGGCCGGGCACCTGTTCGAACAAGGGATGCGGTCTGGCGCCAGTCAGCCGCGGCTCCCAGTCGGGCGCCCGTTGCCGCACCTTCTGCCTCAGGTGTTCCATCTCCAGCTCCAACTGGCCGGAGGTGACCTGCATCCGCAGCAATGGATCCGGTTGGGCGATCACTCGCGTCTCGTCGAACCGGTACCCGCGCACGGTGGCCTCGGCGCGGATGCCGTGCAGATAGGTGCCCACCGCCCGCATGGCATCCGGGCAGGCCCGGAACCGCTCCAGCTGCGGATGGTTGAGGTATCCCTTGGTGCGTCCGGCCAGAACGGCCTGCGCCAGGAGGCCCTCCCGCCAGCACGCCACCAGCGCCGCCCGGTCCAGCAGCGCGGGGTGAAGACTCCACAAGCGCACGGCCTCAGCCTCCCAGCGCAAACTCGTAGACGAAATCGTCGAAGACGAGGCTGCCGACGTGCATCCGCTTGACCCCGACACGATCGAAACCGTGCTTGTCGTAGAAGCGGGCAGCGCGCTGGTTCTGCTGGTTGACAGCCAACCACACGGACGCACACGCCAGTTCCTCGCGCGCCAGCTTCTTCAGGGCATCCATCAGCGGTGCGGCCACGGAACCCCCGTGGGAGGCTTCCCGAACGTAGAGCTTGGACAGGAAAGCAGCAGGACGGTGCCGCACTCCGAAGCCGGGCTCCGGATCCTGGGCGTGTTCCGTCTGCAGCAACGCGTAGCCGGTCAGTTCGCCGTCGCGCTCGTGCACCAACACCGCGGTCCCACGCTCCTGAAGGTAGCCGTGGAACCGGATCTCGCTGAGGTTGGCCGAGATGAAGCTGGCCAGCTCCTGCGTCGGGGTGCCAGGCGGCGACGCCATCGGAAACGTCTCCGCGGCAAGGGCCGCCAGCGCTGCGACGTCCTTCGCCTCGGCCCTCCTGATGTGCGGATCCACGCGGCTATCCCCTTCCTGCTTGTTCCTGGAAGCACGCTAACGCCATCCGGGGTCGGGGCCAGTTGCACCCTCAGGAATTTGAGACTGATTATGGGCACGTTTGCCTCGCGTAAATGCGGAGGTTAGGCTTACCTAACATGAAGCAAATTCACCGCGCGACAGGCATCGCGCTCGCCGGCATCCTGGCCGTCACCCTTTCCGCCTGCTCGGACGCGAGCGGAGACACCGGCGACGGCGCTGCCGACGCGGCCCCCCAGACCATCGCCGTGTTGGATCCCGGCGCCGTGGACACCATCGACGCCCTCGGCGACGGCGACAAGATCGTCGGCGTCGCCCTGCAGAGCAGCCTCCCGGATTACCTGTCCCAGTACAAGGATGGTGAGGTGGCCGACCTGGGCTCCCACCAGGAGCCCGACCTGGAGAAGCTGGCCGAGCTCGATCCCGACCTGGTGATCGTGGGATTCCGTACCGCAGAGCTGAAGGACCAGCTGGCCCGCAACTTCGAGGTCATCGACGTCACCTACGACCAGACCATGCCGTTCTACGAGGGCGTCGAGTACTCCACCAACATGATCGCTGAGGTACTCGGCAAGCAGGACCAGGCGGAGGCAGAGCTGCAGGAACTGCGCGATGTGATCGACGAGGCGAAGGAGACCAGCGCCACCGACCTGAGTGCCATGGTGCTGATGACCAGCGGCGGCAAGGTCTCCATGCACGGGGCCGATTCCCGCTACGGCGCCATCTACCACGACCTCGGCTACCAGCCGGCCGTGTTGGAGGTGGCCGAGGGTTCCCACGGCGATCCCATCTCCTTCGAGGCCATCCAGGAGGCCAACCCCGGCATCCTGTTCGTCATCGACCGGGACGCCACCATCGGTGAGGAGGGCGCCAACGCGCAGGCCACACTGGACAACGACCTGGTGCGTTCCACCGACGCCTGGACCAACGACCGCGTCGTCTACCTCGACGGGTCACGCTGGTACATCACCATCCACGGCGTCAACAACGCCGTCGAGATGATCCGCGAGGCAACCGTCGAACCGTGACCATGACAGCAGAGCCTGCCGCCGCGCAGGCCCGACGCCAAGGCGCCGAGCGACCACTTGACTGGTGGTGGCTCGGCGGCTTGGCACTGCTCGCTGTTCTCACGTTCGTCAGTGTCTTCGTCGGGGTCACCGACATCACCCCGATCGACGTGCTGCGGTGGGACCTGACACACAACCAGCTGACCGCCCTGGTGGTGGCGCGCATTCCCCGCACCCTGGCCATCCTCCTGGCCGGCGCGTCGCTGGCCCTGGGCGGCCTGCTGATGCAGATGCTGGTGCGCAACAGGTTCGTGGAACCCAGCACGGTCGGCACCACCGAGTCGGCGAGCGTGGGGATCCTGATCGCCGTCATGGTCTTCCCCGCCGCACCTCTATGGATCAAGATGATGATCGCCATCGTCACCGCATTGCTCGGGACGGCTCTGTTCGTGCGTGTCATCCAATCCCTGCCACCCACCGCCCCGATCGTCACGGTGCCGCTCGTGGGCATCATGCTGGCCGGCGTGGTCTCCGCCGGTGCGACGTTCGTGGCGTGGCGCACAGACCTGCTGCAGGCATTGGGCATCTGGACCCAAGGGGACTTCTCCGGGGTCTTGCGTGGACGCTACGAAATGCTGTGGCTGCTCGCGGCGGTGGCGATCGTCCTGTGGCTGTTCGCCGACCGGTTCACCGTGGCCTCGCTCGGCAAGGACCAGGCCACCAGCCTCGGGCTGAGCTACCAGTCGACGCTCAACCTCGGCCTCGGCCTGGTGGCGGTGGCCAGCGCCATCTCGCTGGTGGTGGTGGGCTCCATCGTCTTCGTCGGCCTGATCATCCCCAACCTGGTCTCCATGTGGCGTGGCGACAGCCTGCGCCGCAACATCGGCTGGACAGCGCTGTTCGGTGCCGGCTTCGTCCTGGTCTGCGACCTCCTTGCCCGCACCCTCAACGCCCCCTACGAGGTGCCCGTGGGCACCATTTCCGGCGTCATCGGCGGCATCGCGTTTCTGGTGCTGCTGCTCACGGGGAAGATGCGTACCCGATGAGCACCGCCACGCGGCTGCGCCCCGTCGACGCCGTGCGCCCCCGCACCCGCCTGCTGGTGGGCATGGCGGCGCTGCTGCTGGCGATCGTGGCCTTCATGACGCTCGGGGTGAGCGGCAACCTCGCGTTCGTGATGCAGTTGCGCGGCGAAAAGGTGGCGGCGATGGTGGTGGTGGGATGGTCGACGGGCGTGGCCACCGTCGCTTTCCAGACCATCACCAACAACCGGCTGCTGACACCCTCGATCCTCGGGCTGGATGCCCTCTACGTGTTCATCCAGACGATGCTGGTGTTCCTGCTGGGCGTGACGTTCACGTCACAGATCGGCCCCTACGCCCTGTTCAGCATCAACGTCGCCCTCATGTTGCTGGCCACCATGGCCCTCACCGGCATCCTGTTCGGCAAGCACGGTCGTTCCGTCTACGTGCTCGTCCTGGCTGGCCTGGTGCTGGGGTCGGTGTTGCGTGCGTTGTCGTCGCTGATCATGCGCGTCCTGGACCCCACCAGCTACCTCGTGCTGCAGAACCAACTGTTCGCCAGCTTCGGCGCGGTCGACCCGCGACTGCTGTGGATCAGCGCAGCCATCAGCGGGCTGTGCAGCATGTGGTTGTGGCGCCAGCACCGCACGCTCGACGTGGTCTCGCTCGGGCGCGAGCAGGCCGTCAGCCTGGGCGTTCCCCACTCGAAGTTCATCCGCAAGGTGCTCCTGGTGGCGACGCTGATGGTGTGCGTCTCCACCGCCCTGGTGGGTCCCATTACGTTCCTCGGCCTCATCGTCGCGGCGGTGGCCTACGAGATCGCAGGCAACGGCCGGCACGCCTACACGATGCCGATGGCCGGCCTGCTCGGCGTCGTCGTCCTGGTGGCAGGCCAGACCGTTCTGGAGAACCTGCTGGGTTGGAACACCGTGCTATCAGTTGTGATTGAGTTCGTGGGCGGCATCGCCTTCATCCTGCTCGTGATTCGGAGTGCCAAGAAGTGATCGAAGTCTCGGACGTTTCCAAGAGCTACGGCCGCTCGGTCGTGGTGGACGGCGTCTCGCTCCACCTCCAGCCCCGCGGTGTCACCGCCATCGTCGGCTCCAACGGGGCTGGCAAGTCCACCCTGCTGTCGATCATCGCGCGGCTGCTGCCCATGGACGCCGGCAACATCCAGGTGGGCGACCTCGACATCGCCAAGGCCGACTCGCGGGAACTGGCTCGCAAGCTGGCCATCCTGCGTCAGTCCAACGACCTCCAGTCGCGCCTCACGGTGCGCGACCTGGTCTCCTTCGGGCGCTACCCCCATTCCGGTGGCCGCCTGAACGGCAAGGACGACAAGCTGATCAACCAGGCCATCGCCTGGATGGACCTGGACCACCTCCGGGACCGGTTCCTCGACGAGATGAGCGGCGGCCAGCGGCAGCGGGCGTTCGTGGCCATGGTGCTCGCACAAGACACCCAGTACCTGCTGCTGGACGAGCCGCTGAACAACCTGGATGTGACCCACGCCCATTCGATGCTGCAGACGTTGCGACGCGCGGCCGACGAGCTGGGCAAGACCGTTGTGATCGTCTTGCACGACATCAACTACGCCGCCTGTTGGGCCGACCAGATCGTCGCCATGAAGGACGGCAAGGTGCTGGCATCCGGGGAGCCGCGCGAGATCGTGCACCCCGCGATGCTGCACAGGATCTTCGACCTCAACATCCCGGTCACCGAAATGGGCGGACGTCCCATCGCCCACTTCTACCTGCGCTCCTGAGCCGGTACC
>CAZPSO010000009.1:2703-19692 GCA_964588895.1 uncultured Tessaracoccus sp. | reverse complement strand
CACCGCCGGACTGGTTGGCCAGCGACGTCGCCCAGCTGCCACCGACGCACTTCGCCCGGCCAGGCAGGTGCCGGACCGGGCGAAGGGTGGTTGGAAAGGGAATCAGGCTGCGTCAAGCACCTGGCCGGAGCGGTCCCGCGTCATCGCCACGGCGATGAAGGAGATGATGCCGGTGAACAGGACGAAGATCCCGATCAGCCAGTAGCGGTTGTCCGTGCCCACCAGTGCGGTGGCAATCAGCGGAGCAGGGCCGCCTGCGATGGCCGCACCCACCTGGTAGCCCAGCGAGATGCCGGTGTAGCGCACGTCGGGTGTGAAGCTCTCCGCCAGGAAGGTGCCCATCAGGGCGCCGTAGATGGACCAGATGGCACCGAAACCAATCACGGTGGCCACCGTGAAGATGACGGGGCTCATCAGGTTGACCGCCCAGAAGTACGGCACCATGTAGATCACGGCCAGCACGATGCCGATCAGGTACATCGGCTTGCGACCGGTCCGGTCCGAAAGCGCGCCCAGCCCCAACATGCACGGCACCGCCACGAGGGCCGCAATGAGCACGCCGCCGAGCGCCTCCGAACGGGTGTACCCCAGGGACACGGCGTAGCTGATGGAGTAGGTGGCGAACAGGAAGAACGTCGCGGTCTCGATGAGCTTGGCACCGATGGCCTTGATGACGCTCTGCCACTGGGTGCGGAAGATCTCCACGATGGGGAGCTTGACCTGCTTGCGCTCGGACTGGATCTTGCGGAAGGCCGGGGTCTCGTCCACCTTGGCGCGAACCCACAGGCCGAACAGGACCAGCAGGATCGACAGCAGGAACGGGATGCGCCAACCCCAACTGAGGAAGGCCTCCTCGGGGAGCAACCAGTCCAGGAACCACAGGGTGCCGTTGCCCAGGGCGAGGCCCAACAGGGCACCGGTCTGCGGCACGGCGCCGAAGAACCCACGACGCTTGCGCGGGGAGTACTCGACGGCCAGCAGGATGCCACCGCCCCATTCGCCACCCAGGGCCAGGCCCTGGAACAGACGCAGGATGGTCAGCAGGACGCCGGCCCAGGCGCCGATGGCCGCGTGGGTGGGCAGCACGCCCATGAGCGCCGTGGCCACACCCATCAGTGACAGGGTGATGACCAGTGTCTTCTTGCGGCCGATCCGGTCACCGATGTGCGAGAAGATGATGCCGCCGATGGGGCGGACCAGGAACGCCAGGGCGAAGGAGGCCAGCGCCAGCAAGGTGGAGGTGAGCTCGTCGTCGGAGGGGAAGAACAGGGGGCCGAACACGACGCCGGCCATGGTGCCGTACAGGAAGAAGTCGTACCATTCAACGATGGATCCGACGGCGGAACCCAGGAGGGCCCGCATCCTGGTCTTGTTGTCGATCTGCTCGACGTCGAAGCTGTCCTGCTCCTGGACGATTGCAATGGGTGGTTCGTTGCTCATTTCGCCACTTCCTCCTCGAGGTTGTTCGCCTTGTTCTTGGCCAGGTCAAGTGCCACGTCGATGATCATGTCCTCCTGGCCGCCCACCATCTTGCGGGCGCCAAGCTCCATGAGGATCTCCGGGGTGGGGATGCCGTAGCGCTTGGCGGCGCGCTGGGCGTGCAGCAGGAAGCTGCCGTAGACCCCGGCATATCCGATGGACAACGTGTCGCGGTCGACACGCACGGGCTGGATCATCAGCGGACGAACCAGGTCGTCGGCCGCATCGGCCAGCTTGAACACGTCGACGCCGGTCTCCCAGCCCATGCGGTCCGCCACCGCAATGAAGGCCTCGATGGGGGTGTTGCCGGCGGCAGCGCCGAGCCCGGCGAGGCTGGCGTCGACGCGGTAGGCGCCGTTTTCGACGGCGGCCACGGAGTTGGCCACCGATACCGAGAGGTTCTCGTGGGCGTGGACGCCCACTTCGGTCTCCGGCTTCAGGGCGGCGCGCACCGCCTTGATCTTCTCGGCGTACTCGCCGGTGACCATGGCGCCGGCGGAGTCGGTGACGTAGACGCACTGGGCGCCGTAGCTCTCCATCAGGAGGGCCTGTTCGACGAGCTTGTCGGCACTTGCCATGTGGCTCATCATCAGGAAGCCGGTGGTGTTGAAGCCGATCTCGCGCGCCTTGGCGATGTGCTGGGCGGAAACGTCGGCCTCGGTGCAGTGGGTGGCCACCCGCACGTAGCGGGCTCCGGCGTCGTAGGCCTCCTGCAGGTTGGGGATCACGCCGACTCCGGGCAGCAGCAGCACCGCGATCTGGGCGTTCTTGACCACCGAGGCGGCTGCCGCGATCTTGTCGACGTCGGAGTGGGTGGCGAAGCCGTAGTTGGCGGACGATCCGCCCAGGCCGTCGCCGTGCGCCACCTCGATGGAGTCGACGCCGGCCTCGTCCAGGGCAGCCGCGATGGCCTTGACCTGGTCGACGGTGAACCGGTGCGCGACGGCGTGTGATCCGTCGCGCAGCGTCACGTCGGAGATGAAGATCTTGCCGCTCATGCCACGGCCTCCTTGTCCTTGTTCAGCTGGTTGGAGATCTCGACGCCGGTGCGCAGCGCCGCTGCGGTCATGATGTCCAGGTTCCCGGAGAACGCCGGCAGGTAGTCGCCGGCCCCCTCCACCTCGAGGAAGACACTCACCTTGAGGCCGTCGAACATGCCCACACCGGGGACGTTGACCGGGTCGTCGGCGGGGATGTCATCGAACTGCACCTTCTGCTTGAGCCGGTAACCGGGAACGTACCCGGCCACTTCGGCCACGCGCTTGGTGACGGCTGCCTCAATGGCGTCGCGGTCGCCGTCCCTGACCAGCGCGAACACGGTGTCGCGCATCAAAACGGGCGGTTCGGCCGGATTCAGGATGATGATGGCCTTGCCCTTGCGGGCACCACCCACCTGCTCCAGCGCCTGCGCGGTGGTCTCGGTGAACTCGTCGATGTTGGCGCGGGTTCCGGGTCCGGCGGACTCGGAGCTGATCGAAGCCACGATCTCGGCATACTCGACGCTGCCGCCGGTGCTGGAGATCGCGTGCACGATGGGCGCGGTGGCCTGGCCGCCGCAGGTGACCATGTTGACGTTGCGGCTCGCGGTGATGGCATCCAGGTTGGCCACCGGGATGCAGAAGGGGCCAATGGCCGCGGGTGTCAGGTCAACGAGCCGAATCTCCGGCTTGGCCTCGCGCAGCACCTTCTCGTTGTACAGGTGCGCCTTGGCCGAGGTGGCGTCGAAGACGATGTCGACCTCGGAGAAGATGGGGTCGGCGACGAGTCCATCGACGCCGGTGGCCAGGGCCTTGACGCCCAGCCTTTCCGCACGGGCGAGGCCGTCGGAGGCAGGGTCGATTCCCACCATCGCGGCCATCTCTAGTTTTGTCTGGTCTGATTTCAGGACCTTCATCATGAGGTCGGTGCCGATGTTGCCCGACCCAATGATCGCGACCTTTGTAGTCACGAGCTACCTCCACTCTGAGAGAGATTCGATATTTCGACATACGTGTCGAGATCTCGATGTGATACCCAACTATCGACGAAATTTCGCCCGAAGTCAAGCGATTCGTTTGATTCAGTTGCGCAGGACCGCTATGTATGGGATATGGCACGGCTGACTCCCGCGGTAATGCGGGCCCTCGACATCCTGGAACTCTTCGCCCAGGGAGCGAACCGCTGGAGCACCAACGCCGTCGCCGAGGCCACCGGACTCCCCCGCACGAGCATCCACGAGATCCTCACGACGCTCGCCTACCGCGGCTACCTGGTCCGCGACGAAGCCGGCTACTACTCCCTCGGGGTGGAGACCGTGAAGCTCGGCAATGCGTACTCCTCCAGCTTCGACCTGCTGGCCGCCTCCACCGACGCTGCCCGGGAGGTGGCCACCGCCACGGGAGCCACCAGCTCGGTGGCCATCCGGGAGGGCAAGGACGTCTTCTACCTGGCGCGCGTGGATGGCAGCGAGGTGCTGAGCCTGATCTCCGCCGTCGGCCGGCGGGCACCAGCCAACTGCACCGGCTTGGGCAAGACGCTGCTGGCCGAGCTGGGCGACGCGCAAATCAAGCAGCTCTACGCCGACGGCGACCTCCCGGCACTCACCGGCCATTCCATCACCACGGTGGAGGACCTCCTGGCGGCGATGGCCGAGATCCGCCGCGAGGGCTACGGCACCGAGTACGAGGAATCAGGCCTCGGCGTCGCCTGTGCGGCGGCACCCATTCGCGACGCCGCCGGCAAGGCGGTGGCCGCCATCTCCATCACCATGCCGGTGGCGCGGTGGAGCCAATTCCCGGAGCAGCACTGGGCCGACATCGTGCTGGAAGCCGCAGAAGGCCTCAGCCACCAACTGGGCGGCGTCGCCTAGCAACCCCGGGCCCGTTCACGGCGCTCCGAGCACCGCCCGCCCTTGGGCGAGCTGCTGCGCCCCGCCCCCTCTGCATCGCCAGCGACAACTGCTCGGGCCACACTCTTGGTCCGTTTCCACAGGGCAAGCGCCCTCAGCCCTCCCAATAGGCACGCATGGCGCGCGCCAGCAGGGCCGGGTCCTCCGCGCCGCACATCTCGCGGGCAGAGTGCATGCTGAGCAGCCCGATGCCGACGTCGACGGTGGTGATCCCCAGGCGGGTGGCGGTGATGGGGCCGATCGTGGAGCCGCAGGGCACGGCGTTGTTGGACACGAACGCCTGCGTGGGGACCCCCGCACGATCGCAGGCCTCCAGCCAGATGGCTCCCCCCGCCGCGTCAGTGGCGTAGCGCTGGTTGGCGTTGATCTTCACCAGCGGACCCTTGTTGGGCAACGGGCGCACGACGGGATCATGATGACCCGCGTAGTTCGGGTGCACCACGTGACCCGTGTCGGCTGAAATGCAACTGGAGCGGGCCAGCATGGCCCGGGTGGCGTCATGGTCCAGACCGGATGTGGAGGCGATGCGCGTCACGACGTCCTCCAAGATGGGCCCTGCCGCTCCCGAGGTGGTGGCCGAGCCCACCTCCTCATGGTCGAAGGCCACCAGGATGGCGACGTCACCGGTGTCGTCCAGGTCCTCCAGGGCAACCAGCCCGGCGTGCGTGCTGGACAAGTTGTCGAGGCGACCAGAGGCAAAGAACTCGTCGTGTAGCCCGATGCGCGCCGGCGCCTGGGTGTCGAAGGTGTAGAGGTCGTGCAGTGCCACGTCGGCGGCCCGGATCCCGGCCAAGCTGCACAGGTGCTCCAGCAGGTCACCGCCGGGCGCGATGGCGAGGATCGGCTGGGTGTGTTGCTGGCGGTCCAGCTTCAGGCCGTCGCCCACGTTGCGGTCCAGGTGGATGGCCAGCTGGGGCACCCGCGCGATCGCACCGGTCTGCACCAGGTGGGAGGCCCCATCGCGCGTCACGATGCGCCCGGCGATGCCCAGGTCACGATCCAGCCAGGAGTTGAGCAGCATGCCGCCGTATACCTCCACTCCCAACTGCGTCCATCCGGCGCTGGTCAGCAGCTCCCCCGGCTTGACCTTGAATGCCGGCGAGTCGGTGTGGGTGCCCACGATCCGAAATGCCGTCTGCGCTCCGATGTCTGACGGCTGGATCCACGCCACCACTGCGCCATGCCGCACCAGGAACCGCCGCCCGGCCCCCGTGGGGAACGGCCCAGTCAGGTCCACCTCCTGGAAGCCGGCTGCCCGCAGCCTGTCAGCGGCCACCGCAGCGGCATGATATGAGCTGGGTGCCTGCGTGACATAGCCGGCAAGGTCGTCGAGGTGATCGGTGGCAGTGGAGAACATGTGGACCATCCTTCCACGCGCCTCAACCGAACTGTCAGAGGCTGCGTCCACAATGAAAGCCATGAACGAGATCCTGCTGATAGCCGTCATCGCGTTCCTGCTGGGCGCCCTGGTGGTCTACGCCCTGATGTCGCCCAAGGTGGCCCGCGCCAACTCGCGGGTGGCCAGCGCCGAGATGCTCGCCCAGGACCGTCAGGCCATGGCGTTGCAGTTCAAGGCGCTGTCGGAGGAATCCATGGAACGCCACGCCGCCCGGGCCACCAAGGCGGTGGACCCCCTGGCCAACACGTTGAAGGACCTCAACTGGCGCATCACACAGGTGGAGAAGGAGCGGGCCGCCATGACCGCGGAACTGCGGGAGCAGATCCAGTCGGTGCGCATGTCGGGTGACGAGGTGCGAAGGGAGGCGCTGGCCCTGTCCACCGCCCTGCGCACCCCGCAGGTCCGGGGCGCCTGGGGCGAGCAATCACTGCGCCGCATCGTCGAGATCTCGGGGCTCACGGCGCGGTGCCACTTCGACGAACAGACCAGCTACACCCACGGCTCCGACCGGCTCCGACCCGACATGCGCATCAACCTGGCCGACGGCAAGGTGGTCTTCGTGGACGCCAAGGTCCCGCTCGCGGCCGTGCTCGACGCCTACAACACCGACGACGCGGACCAGCAGGAAGTTCACTTGGCGCGGTTCGCGCGACACGTGAAGGGCCACATCGAGGCCTTGAGCCAGAAGGCGTACTGGGCGCTGGACATCGGTTCCCCGGAGTTCGTGGTGCTGTACCTGCCCAGCGACGAGTTCTACCGCCTGGCCGCGGAGAAAATCCCGGAGCTGCACGACTACGCGGCAAAGCGCAACATCGTGCTCAGTTGCCCGGGCACCCTGATCCCCTTGCTGCACGTCGTGGCGCACGGGTGGAAGCAAGCTGCCCTGGCGGAGTCCGCCGCCGAAATCTCCAGACTCGGCCGAGAACTCCACGAGCGGCTGGGAACCATGGGAGGTCACATGACCAAGCTGCAGCGCTGCATCGAGGGCACCGTCACCTCCTACAACCAGACGGTGGCATCGCTGGAGTCGCGAGTGTTCGTGACGGCACGCAAGTTCAAGGACCTGGACGTCGTCTCCGACGAGCTCCCCGGCATGGGGATCGTCGAATCGCTGCCCCGCGCCGTCACTGCGGGTGAACTAACGGGCTGAGAGCAGGGGTCCTAACCGAAGGACTTACGCTGGAACGTTCGCTTGCCGCCTGCCTGGCCGTGCGCCTGGCCACCCATTTCGCGTTCGGGCTCGATGTGGCCGTCTCCCTGCTGCTGACCCTTCTTCTTGCGTTCCAGGGCCTGACGCATACCCTCCTTGGGGTCCACCGGCTCTGGTTTCTGCTCCGACTCACTCATGTGCCCGAGTCTACGCATGTCGCAGATCAATCTTGGGATGGGCTGTTGATCGAGATGGTCACGTGGGTGGTGACGTGCTGCACGTGCTTGCCGACGGCCAGCCAGCCCCCGGCGACGGTGCCCAGCACGTCGGCCAGATCGCCGTCGAGGCGGGTGGCGAAGTGGTCGGAGCCGCTGTAGGTGCCGTTGTTGCGGGCCAGGTCGACGGCCTCGTAGATGCCGGTCATGTGCTCGCCCTGGTCACCGCCGTCGAGCAGCGGGTACAGCGACCAGTGGGCCCGGGCCCGGATGCCGGTGGCGGCAAGCTCGACGGGGTCGCCACCGATGGCGCTCACGCCGGGCGGCAACTCGCACTGGAGTTCGCCGGGGCAGCCGCGTGACAGCAGGATGCTGGCAGACAGATGCTTGCCGGTGGCAGCAGCATGCGCGATGACGTCGCGCAAGTAGCGCAGGATGTCGGCCTCGGCACCGGAGACGAAGGTGGAGATGTCGCCGGTGTCGATGGTGAGGCCGGAGGTATCCACTGCCTCGAGCGCGGACAGGATGACCGTCACGTAGTCACTGTCATAGACGGACAGGGTGAACCGGGCACCCACGCCGTACTGGACGGGCGTGATCTCATCAGCACTTGTGGGGCTGGGAATCATGATCATTTCTGGGCCTCCTTGTCTGTTGACGGTGCCAACGGTACCGTCAAGGGATACACGGGAGTCCGGGCACACCGGGCTGAGAGGAAGGTTGATACCTTCGACCGTCGAACCTGATCTGGATCATGCCAGCGCAGGGAGGCATCTCTTGAAGAACCCGTGCCCTCATGAAAGGGGCACACACGTGCTACGTCCATCTGCAATCATCCTGGCCTCGGCAACGCTCCTGCTGGGCGCCTGCTCCACGCCCACCTCCGGCCCGGGCGAACGGAGCGAAGTGAGTTTCGCGCTCGACTGGGCCCCCAACACCAACCACATCGGCGTCTACGTCGCCGACGATCTCGGCTACTTCGAGGAAGTCGGCCTGGACGTGGAGATCCTGCCGTATGCCTCCACCCCCGTGCCCGAACTGGTCTCGGCCGGCGCGGCCGACTTCGGGGTGGCCGGCCAAGCCGTCGTCCAGATGGGCCGTACCGCCGGGCTCGACGTGGTCTCCACCTACCGGGTGACCCAATCCGAGGTGGGTGAACTGGTGGTGCTGGCCGACCGCGACGACATCACCGGCCCCGGCGACCTGGAGGGCCTGGTCTTCGGCGGGTTCGGCTCCCCCCTCTACCAGGCCATGGTGCGCACCATGATCCAGGCCGACGGAGGCGACGGGCAGTTCACGGAGGTGATCCTGGACACCGGCGCCTACGAGGCGCTGTCCACCGGATCCATCGACTTCACCTTGTCGGTGTCCACGTGGGAGTCCATCAACGCCGAACTGGAGGACCGACCCTACAAGGCGTTCCAGTACCAGGACTACGGCATGCCCGAGCTGCAGGCCGTGGGGATCGTCTCCTCCGATGCCTTCCTCGAAGCCAACCCCGAAACGGCGGGGGCGTTCGTGAAGGCGGTCCAGCGTGGCTACCAGTACGCGGCCGAGAACCCCGCCGACGCCGCGCAGATCCTGATCGACGCCAATCCCGAGACCCTGGGCGCCTCCGGGGAACTGGTGCGCGCCAGCGTCGAACTCCTCGCCAGCGACGGCCTGCTGGTGGCCGACGGCGTCGTCACCGGCTCGGCCGATCCCCAGATCTGGGAGGACTACGGCAGGTTCATGGTGGAGGGCGGCATCCTCGTCGACGCCCAGGGCGAGACGGTCACCCAGGCCCCGGACTGGAGCGAGTACTACACCAACGAGTTCCTCGAGTCATGACCCGGCACTGGCCTCCGCTGGTGGCGGCGGGCATCCTGCTCCTGGCGTGGCACCTGTTCGCCGTCTCCGGTGTGGTGCCCGCCACAGTGCTGCCCACGCCCGGGCGGATTCTGGAGCAGACGTGGCTCAACCGCGAGGCGCTGCTCAGCCACGCCGTCCCCACGTTGACCGCCACCGCCCTGGGATTCGCCCTGTCGGTGGCCAGTGCCTTCACCATCGCCACCGCCCTGGACTTCTCGCCGCTGCTGCGGCGGGCGGTGATGCCGCTGCTGATCGTCAGCCAAACCCTGCCCATGATCGCCCTGGCACCTCTGGTGGTGCTGTGGTTCGGGTTCTACCTGCTGCCCAAGGTTTTGCTGGTGGCGTTCCTGACCTTCTTCCCCATGGCCATCAGCCTCCTGCAGGGCTACGCGTCGGCCGATCCCGACATGCAGGCCCTCCTGCGCTCCATGGGCGCCAAGCGCTGGGACGTGTTTCGTCACGTCCGGGCCCCGGCCGCAGCCCCCTACTTCTTCTCCGGCCTGCGGGTGTCCATCACCTACGCCGTTGTGGGCGCCATCTTCGCGGAGTACGCAGGCGCCGTCGCCGGGCTGGGTGTCTACATGCAATCCGCCAAGAACGTCTTCCGCACCGACCTGGTGCTGGCCGCCGTCCTGGTCAGTTCCCTGGTCACCCTGCTGCTGTACGCGCTGGTGACGCTGGTGGAGTGGCTGGCCCTGCCGTGGTTGCGCGTCGAGAGAGGGTTGAAGACGTGAGAACCAAACTCCAGGTCGAGGGCCTGCGCAAGAGCTTCGACGAGACACTCGTCCTGGACGACGTGACCCTGGACGTCGGGCTCGGACGGGTCACGAGCGTGATCGGCCCCAGCGGCAGCGGCAAGTCCACGCTGCTGCGCATCCTGACCGGATCCCTGCCAGCCGACGGCGGACGGGTGAGGGTGGACGGACAACCACTGCGCCCCGGCGAGCGCCCGTTCGCGTTCATGCCCCAGCGCGATGCCCTGCTGCCATGGCGCCGCGTGATCGACAACGCCGCCCTCGGCTTGAGGATCGCTGGAGTCCCACCCCGCGAGGCCCGCCGGCGCGCGGACGAGCTGTTCGCGACATTCGGCATCGAGGGCAGCCAGCGGCTCTGGCCGCGACAACTCTCGGGTGGCATGAGGCAACGTGTGGCGTTGCTCCGCACCGTGGTGCAGGGCAAGTCGATCCTGCTGCTGGACGAACCGTTCGGCGCGCTGGACGCCATCACCCGCGAGCAGTTGCAGCGCTGGCTGCTCGGCATCTGGGAGCAGCACCACTGGAGCATGCTCCTGATCACCCACGACATCCGGGAGGCAGTCCGCCTGTCCGACCAGGTGCTGGTGCTGTCCAACAAGCCGGCCCGCATCATCGGCGGCGTGCAGGTGGATCGGGACATCCCCCGGGGTGACGGGTTCGTCCTGAGCCCCCACGCCAGGGCTCTGGAGCACGAACTGCTGGACCTTCTCGCCAAGGCCACCTGAGCCACTGCCTTCGACCAACTCAGCGCCGGGTTTGCTTGGCCGAGCGCTACCCGTGATCCCCGCGCCACTGAGGGGAACGTGGTGCGCCGAACTCAGAACAGCAGACGGAAGTAGGGGCTGTCGCTGGTGACCTCTTCCACCTCGATGCCGCTCTCCTTGATGCGCTCCAGGAGGAACCGGTAATCGCCGGGGTGTCCAAGCTCGACGCCCACCAGCGCAGGGCCGGTGTCGCGGGAGCTGCGCTTGACGTACTCGAAGTGGGTGATGTCGTCCTCAGGGCCCAGGACCTCATCCAGGAACCGCCGCAGCGCG
Source organism: uncultured Tessaracoccus sp. (assembly GCA_964588895.1). Lineage (GTDB taxonomy): Bacteria > Actinomycetota > Actinomycetes > Propionibacteriales > Propionibacteriaceae > Arachnia. The sequence continues at coordinate 8,919 of CAZPSO010000009.1, read as the reverse complement.
CCCGGCTCCTGCGGGAAGTTGACCACGAAGTAGCGTTTGCGTCCCTCGTGCACCAGCGACCGTTCCACCACTTCGGCGTAGCGGGCCACGTCGTTGTTGCCGCCGGAGACCAGGCACAGCACCTTGGCGTCGGGGGCGATGTGGACGCGTGGCCCCACCCCCCCGGTAGGCAGGACCGACGACGCCAAGGCCCCGGCGGGTTCCGCGATGATGCCGTCATTTTGGTACATCTCCAGCATCTCGGAGCAGACCTGCCCCTCCGGGACGCGCACCAGCTCCACTTGCGCCTCCTGCAGCACCTCGAACGGCACGTCCCCGAGTTGGCTGACGGCTGCGCCGTCGATGAAGGTGTCGATGTCCCGCAGCGTGACCGGGCGGCCTGCCGACATGGCAGCCGCAGCGCATGGGGCTCCCTCGGGTTCGACGCCGATGATTCGCACCTGTGGATGGTGGGTGCGGAGCCAGGCTGCTGTCCCGGCCAGTAGTCCCCCGCCGCCCACCGGCAGGATGACAACGTCGGGCACCAGACCCATCTGTTCGATGGCCTCGATGATGGCGGTGGCCTGACCGGCCGCCACCAGCGGGTGGTTGAATGCCGGAACCGGTGTCAACCCGAGCGTCTCGGCTCGACGCAGGGACGCGGCCGAGGCCTGGTCATAGGTGGTGCCCTCCATCACGAGGTCGACGTGGCCCTGCGCCAGGTCCATGATGCGCTGGCGCTTCTGCCGCGGCGTGGTGGTGGGGACCACCACCGTGCCGGGGATCCCCAGTTCCGCACAGCTGAAGGCCACGCCCTGGCCGTGGTTGCCGGCCGACGCGCACACCACGCCTTCGCGCTTTTGTTCCTCGGAGAGCTGCGCCATGAGGTTGTAGGCGCCGCGCACCTTGTAGGAGCGGACGGTCTGCAGGTCCTCGCGTTTGAGCCACACCTCCAGGCCGGTGGCGCGGGAGAGGCGGCTGTTGAGCTGGATCGGCGTGATGGAGGCGATACCTGCGAGCGTCTCGCGGGCCTCGGGGATCAGGGCAGCGATCTCCTGCAGTCTGGACATGGGCGGATCCTGTGGTGGGTATCAGTACTTCTCGACGCCCTTTTTGAGTTCCCGGCGCAGCTCCGGAGGAAGCGAGAAGTGCAGGTTCTCCTCGGTGAGGCGCTCCTCCCGGGCGACGGGGAAGCCCCGGTCCTGCAGGTAGTCCACCACTCCCTGCACCAGGTCCTCCGGGACGGAAGCGCCCGACGACACACCGACGGAGGTCACGCCGTCCAGCCATGCCTCGTCCATCTCGCCGGCGTTGTCCACCCGGTAGGCGGCCTTGGCGCCGGCGTCGAGCGCCACCTCCACCAGACGGACGGAGTTGGAGGAGTTGGCGGAGCCGACGATGATCATCAGGTCTGCCCGGGGGGCGATCTGCTTCACGGCCTGCTGGCGGTTCTGCGTGGCGTAGCAGATGTCGTCCGAGGGGGGGTCGACCAGCAGGGGGAGGCGCTTGCGGAGGCGGTCGACGGTGTCCATCGTCTCGTCGACGCTGAGCGTGGTCTGGGAGATCCAGGCGTACTGCTTGTCCGGATCGAGTTCGAGGTTGTCGACGTCCTCCGGGCTCTGCACCAGCGTCGTCCGGTCGGGGGCATGCCCCATGGTGCCCTCAACCTCTTCGTGGCCGGCGTGGCCGATGAGCAGGATGTCGAGGTCCTGCTTGTCGAAGCGGACGGCCTCGCGGTGCACCTTGGTGACCAGGGGGCAGGTGGCGTCGATGGTGCGCAGTTCGCGCTGGGCGGCTTCGGCGTGCACGGCCGGGGAGACACCATGCGCCGAGAAGACCACCAGCGCGTCCGGGGGCACCTCGTCCAGTTCCTCGACGAAGATGGCGCCACGTTCCCGCAGGTCCTCCACCACGTGCTTGTTGTGCACGATCTCCTTGCGCACGTAAACGGGTGCCCCATAGGTTTCGAGAGCCTTCTCGACGGTGATGATGGCACGATCGACCCCCGCACAGTAGCCGCGGGGGGCTGCCAGGATGACCTGCTTCTCGGACTCAGTCACTGCACTCATGGCGGCCAGTCTACGTGGTTGCCCCCATGAGCACGACCGTGAAGACCGCGGCCAGAACGAGGCTGGTGACCATCTCCCAGATCCCGATCGTCCTGGCGCGGACGTTGCGGCCCCGCATGGGACCCAGCCACGGCACGAGGAACGCGCGGACGGTGATGGCTGCGAAGAACATCACCAGCAGCCAGTTGCCCTCAACCGGCAGGAAGATTGCGATCACCGTCCACAGGAGGTGCCACGCAACGGAGGCCACCACCCAGGAGAGGTGGCCCCGCTCGCGGATGATCGTCTTGACGTAGAACATGGTGCCGAAGAAGTATCCGAAACACACCGCGGAGATCACCGCCAGCTCCGGCAGTCCACCCAGTTCGAACAGCGAACGGCTGCCCATCACCAACGGGATCAGGGCCGCGGCCGCGACGGTGACGAGGTTGGAGGTGACCGAACGCTCCCGCCTGCTCATCACCATCCAGAATGCGATCCCGGTCAGGGGTCCGAACACCAGGGCCCACGTCCACCAGGCGGGTTGGAGCACCAGCATCCCGACCGCGAGCGCCGTCGCCAATGTCAGGTAGGTGACGGCGGCGTGCAAGTACCGGGGCTTGCGTCGGGACTTCAGCCACAGGCTGGTGGCATAGAACGCGAAGTAGCCCATCATCCAGGTGGTCACCAGGGCGATGTGGGCCAGGCGGAACTCGCCGGAGAAACCGGCCCAGACCAGCCCGATCACGGACGGGAGGATGACCATCGCCCAGGCACCGTGTTGGTCGGGGACCCAGCCCCCGGGTTTGCGTTTCACCATGCCCTCCACAGTATCGAGGGGTCATTCGCCACTACTGTGAGGGCATGGCAATGACGAGTTCACCGGAGGCCCCGCAGCCGCTGGGGCGAGTGGTGATGGCCGTCAAGGACTGGGTTGGACGCCTGGGAGAAATCTGGGTGGATGCCCAGGTGATCGAGATCAAGCGCCGACGGGGTGCCACGCAGTTCCTGACCTTCCGCGACCGGATGGCCGAGATCAGCGCAACCGTCACCGTCTCGGCACTGGTCCTCGACAGCGCCGGCCCACTGCCGGAGGGATCGCAGGTGGTGGCCCGGTTGAGGCCCCGGATCTGGGACCGCAACGCCTCCCTCAGCTTCGAGTGCCTCGAGTTGCGAGCGGCGGGAGAGGGCCGGTTGCTGGCCCAGTTGGAGGCCCTGAAGGCCAAGCTGCGGGCCGAGGGCCTCTTCGAACCTCATCGCAAGAAGCGGCTGCCCTTCATCCCACGGCGCATCGGCCTGATCACCTCGGCCGGCTCGGACGCCGAACGCGACGTGATGACCAACACGTCACGGCGCTGGCCTGCGGTGTTCACGCTCAGGTCCGTGCCCGTGCAAGGCGTCCATGCGGCCGAGAGCATCCTGACGGCACTGCGCGACCTGGACGCCGACCCGGCGGTGGACGTCATCATCCTGGCCCGGGGCGGGGGCGCCCTGCAGGACCTGCTGCCGTTCTCCGACGAGGGCATGGTGCGCGCCGTCGCCGCCTGCTCCACGCCGGTGATCACGGCCATCGGCCACGAACAGGACTACCCGCTGGTGGACTTCGTGGCCGATGCGCGTGCCTCCACCCCCACCGACGCCGCCTCCCTGGTGGCACCCGACTTCCTCGCGGAGAACGAGCTGGTGCGCCAGGCCCGCACGCGACTCGGCCAGGCCGTGACCAACCGCCTCGACGCCGCCCAGCAGGCGCTGAACGACGTGCGCTCCCGGCCGGTCATGCGGGACCCCATGAGCGCCTTCGCGGCCCACCACGACCGCCTCCACCTGCTGCGCCACCAGTTGCGCGACTCCATCGGGCGGAGACTGGAGGCCGAGGACCGGGTGCTGCAAAATGCGTTGACCACCATCCGCGCCACGTCACCGAAGGCCACCCTGGAGCGGGGCTACGCTGTGCTCGTCGACGAGGACCAGGCATCCGTCTCGTCGGTGGTCGACGTGGAGGCGGGGCAGCGCATCCGGGCCTGGCTGGCCGACGGCCAACTCGAACTCGATGTCCACGGCGTCCACCCCGCGCAAGGAGAGCAATGAGCGAGAAACCCAGCTACGAGGCCGCCCGTGAGGAACTGATCGAGGTGGTGCGCAAGCTCGAGTCCGGCGGCGTGCCCCTGGCCGACTCGATGGCCCTCTGGAAACGGGGCGAGGAACTGGCAGCCATCTGCCAGGAACACCTCGACACGGCCCGCGAGCAAGTGGCCGCCGCCCGCGGCTCAGTGCTCGAGGGTCCCGGCGAAGGCGCGTAGGGCCTCCAGCTCGGTATCGCCCGTGATGACGGCCACCATCTCACCATCACGCCACACCAGGGAATTGGTGCGGCGGTCGCTGGAGGGCCAGAATTCCCACTCCCGCTCCCCCACGGAGACGACCCCCTCGCTGCGGGACCCCTCCCGGGTGACCCGGTTGACGAATGCATCGGTGGCACTGTCGCGCTGCTGAAGGCCGACGTAGACACCGTCGGGCATCAGGTAGCCCACCTGCCAGGCGTTGCCGACGGCGGGCTCGCCGTCGATCCAGCGCTGCCCGTCGGCGGCCCACGCTGCGCGCACCGGGGTCCAGTCCGCGGGCACGTTGACGGGTCGCAGCACGGGGTAGGGCGATTCGGCCTCGGCGCGTTCCAGGTGGGGGGCGACGTCGACGCGCTCGACCTGCTCCTCGGGGACGGCCTGGAAGAACCACACGATCAGTGCGATGGGGACGAGCAGCACGAGCATCGACAACGCCATGTCGCGTCCACCAGCACGGGGGTTCCTCGCAGCCATTGGTCCATGGTCCCACGCTGGGTACATCTGGTCTAAATCGGCACCGGCGGCGAAGATGGGGTCATGAATCCCCTGGACTGGCTGGCTGCGGGTTTCGAGGTGATGGGCCTGTCGGGATTCCGGTGGGGCGCTGCCCCGGTGCCGTCCCTGTGGCATGCGGGCGGGATCGCCGTGCTCGCGGGGATCTCGACGCTTGCCGGTCACAGCGCCATCCTGTTCCTCAACCGGGTGCGGGGCTGGCGGTTTTGGGCATCGTTCCTGCTGGGCGGGGTTTTCATGGTGCTGCTCTATGTGGCCCAGGGCGTCCTGCTGTGGGCGGTGGCGCCGCTGATCACGGGCACCACGGTGCCGGTGGCCACGGCCGCCGCGGTGGCGATGGCCTCCACCGCGCCCATGCTGCTGGGCGTGGTGGAGCTGTTCCCCCACATCGGCCTGTTCTTCGGGCGTGTGCTGCAGGGGTGGAGCCTGCTGTGCCTGTGGAGCCTCACGGTTCTCGCCTACGACACCGGCTGGTGGCGGGCCCTCTTGGCCACCGCGTTGGCGTGGCTGGCCATGCAGCTGGCCTCCCGCCTGCTGTCCGCCCCGGTCTCGTGGGTGGGCGGCCACGTCATCAAGCTGGTCACCGGCAGCGCGCTGGTCATCAGGGGCCACGACATCCTGGCGGGCTCCGTGTTCGTGCCCGTCGGCGAGGACAGCACCTCATGATCGGCGCAGTGCTGGGCACCGTCGTGCTGCTGGTGTTCGTGTTCGCCCTGATCTCCCCGCTGGAGTCGTTGCGGTGGTGGAGCAGGCAGGAGCAGATCCAGTCCCGCCCGCTGCTCAGGCTCGCCGAGCAGGACACTCCAAACCCCCCGCGCCACAGCCGCTTCGTGATCTACCTGTCCGGCATCGGCGTGGTGGACGGAACACGCAACGCGGGCTCGGAGACCCGCGCCATGGCGGAACTGCGCCGACGCTTGCCGCACGTGTGCATCATCGACGACGTATTCCCCTACGCCCCGGAGAACCAGGGGTTGCTGCAGCGCACCACGGCCCGGGTCTGGGACAGACTCGACAAGGCCCGCCGGAAGCGGCGGGTCCCGGTGCTGCACTACCTGATCAACTTCCGGAACTTCATGCAGATGCTGGTCTCCGCGGACCACCGCTACGGTCCCACCTACAACCTCGGCGTTGCCCGCGGGATCCTCGACACCATCCGTCGTCAGGGATGGGACCCGAAGCAACCGGTTCCCGTCACCCTGATCGGCTACAGCGGTGGGGCGCAGATCGCCGTGGGTGCGGCATGGTACCTGTCCGCCATCGGGATCCGGGTCAACGTCATCGGCATCGGCGGGGTGTTCGCCGACGACCCGGGCCTGGACCACGTGGAGCGG
>CAZPSO010000009.1:0-2603 GCA_964588895.1 uncultured Tessaracoccus sp. | reverse complement strand
GCGCCATGGACTGAACCGGCTCAGAAGATCGGCTTGCCTCCGGTGACCCCGAGCACGGTGCCAGAGACATAGCTGGCCTCCTCGGAGGCGAGGAAGACGTACGCCGCGGCCACCTCCACGGGCTGCCCGGCGCGCCCAAGGGGGGTATCCGCGCCGAAGCCTTCCACCTTCTCGTTCGCCATGGTTGCCGGGATCAGCGGGGTCCAGATCGGGCCAGGAGCCACCGCGTTGACGCGGATTCCGTGCTCTCCCAGTTCCGCGGCAAGGTTGACGGCCAGGTTGTTCAGGGCCGCCTTGGTGGAGGCGTAGTCGAGCAGGTGCTCGGACGGGTTGTGCGCCTGCACCGAGGTGGTGAGGATGATGCTGCCGCCGTGCAGTTCCTTCTCCAGGGCCTTGATGAGCCAGATCGGCCCGAGGACGTTGGTATCGAACGTGCGGCGGATCTGGTCGTCGGGAAACTCGTCGAGGTCGCCGTGAGCCATCTGGTAGGCGGCGTTGCAAATCAGGACGTCGACCCCGCCCAGGGCCTGGACCGCGCTGGTGGCAAGTTCCTTGTTGGCCTCGGCCGTGCGGAGGTCGGCGACGATCGCCTCGCCCTTGCGGCCCTCGGCGCGGATCAGTTCCACGGTGTCGCGGGCGTCGTCGGCTTCTTCGGGCAGGTGGGTGATCACCACGTCGGCGCCCTCCTTCGCGAAGGTGATGGCCACCGCGCGTCCGATGCCGGAATCGCCGCCGGTGATCAGCGCCCGCTTGCCCTCGAGGCGGCCCCGACCCACCCACGACGTCTCGCCGTGGTCGGGCTGGGGGTCCAACTCGGAGATGGTGCCCGGCCACTTCTGCTGTTGCGCGGGGATCTTGCTCAGTGCTTCATGTGCCATGCGGCCATTCTTGCGTGCGCGCGTGTCATTGAGACGGCCTTTTCACCAGATTCCCGGCCCCAACCGGCCCGGCTCAGCGTCCGAACCGTCGCTCACGCTGGGCATAGCTGCGCAGTGCGCGCACGAAGTCCACCTTCCGGAAGTCGGGCCACAGCGCCTCACAGAAATAGAACTCGCTGTGGGCGGACTGCCACATCAGGAAGCCGGAGAGGCGCTGCTCGCCGGAGGTGCGGATGATCAGGTCGGGGTCGGGCTGACCCTTGGTGTAGAGGTGCTCCGCAATCTCGGTGATCTCGACGGTGCGGGCCACCTCCTGGAGGCTGTCTCCGTGCTCGGCCCGCTCGGCCAGGAGGGAACGCATGGCGTCGCGCAGTTCGTGTCGTCCCCCGTAGGAGACGGCGACGTTGACGTGCATGCCGTCCACGTCGTCGGTGGATGCGGCTGCGGTGCGCAGGCACGTGGCCGTGCCCTCGGGGAGCAGGTCGAGCGCCCCCACTGCCTGCACATTCCAGCGCCTGGTCGCTGCCAACTCCTGCACCAGTTTCTCGATCACATGCAGCAGCGGGGCCAGTTCCTCCTCGGAGGAGCGATCCAGGTTGTCGGTGCTGAGCACCCACAGCGTCACCACCTGGATATCGGCCTGGTCGCACCACTCGACGAATTCGAGCAGCTTGTCGGCGCCCGCCTGGTAGCCCACGTCAAGCGGCTGCCCGGGGGCGTTGAGGCGCGCCCATCGACGGTTGCCGTCGGCCAGCACTGCCACGTGCCGGGGCAGCCGGCCGCGGTCGATGCCCCCCAGGATCTGCGCCTCATAGGTCTTGTACAGCCAGCGCGGCGGCCACGCCTTGTTCACCACGCGTCGAATCCAGGGCATGACCGAAGGATATCCAGCATCACCCTGCCCAGGGGATCGCAGGGACAATCGCACCGCCACCAAGCATCCGGAGCCTTGGCCGCGGGTCCGTCGCGGCGTAGCGTGGGACTTGTACCCAGTCCCGCGGCAGCGCTAGCCTGCGATGGCGTAAGTTACGAAAAGCGTAGGTAGCAATATGACCACCACGGACCAGCATCAACCCAACACGCAACTCCCCCTCAAGCCACTCCTGCGAGGCTGGCTCCACCTCGGGTTCTCCCCCATCGCCCTGATCGCCGGGCTGGCGTTGACCACCTTGGCTCCCACGCTTGGCGCCCGCATTGCGTGCGCGGTCTACACCCTGGCAGCGGTGCAACTGTTCGCCACCTCCGCCGCGTACCACCGCGGCAACTGGAAGCCCGACGCCCTGGCCCTGTTCCGACGCGTCGACCACGCCAACATCTTCGTCTTCATCGCCGGCACCTACACCCCGTTGACCGTGGTGCTGCTCGACGGCGGCAGCAGGATCGCCCTACTCGTGCTCGTCTGGTCGCTCGCCGTCCTCGGGGTGCTGTTCCGGGTGGTGTGGCTGTCGGCACCACGGTGGCTCTACACGCTCCTCTACGTGGCGATGGGCTGGGCGGCCGTCGGGTGGCTGAACCAGTTCTGGGCCGCAGGCGGGCCCCTGATCGTGTCCCTGATCGTCGCCGGCGGCCTGGTGTACTCCCTGGGCGCACTCGCCTACGGCACCAAACGGCCCCAGCTGAGTCCCCGCTGGTTCGGGTTCCACGAGGTGTTCCACAGCGCCACCATCCTGGCCGCCATCTGCCACCTGGCCGCCATCGCGCTGGCCGTGTTCACCGTCGCCTAGC
>CAZPSO010000008.1:22408-25496 GCA_964588895.1 uncultured Tessaracoccus sp. | reverse complement strand
GCAGGTCAAGTCGTGGAGGGGTCGTCAGGGAGCTTGACCCAGGTCAAGGTGTGAGTGACGCAGTCAGCGTAGTTTCGAGTCAGTTGAACTTGTGGAAGGAATGATTCGGAATGAATGCTCTCAGGAGATGGGTGTACGGCAACTGGTCCGTACCCGTGGCTTCTGGCCTGTTGATCGTGCTGTCGTGGATCGTCGAACGCATCCCGGCATTGAACACGGTCCTGACGTCCCGCTGGTGGGTTGACGCCGGCGAGCACGCTACCGGCACCGACTTCTTCACGATGGCCGATGCCTTCATGCTGGCTGCCGCGGTTGTCGCCGGTTACCACATCGTGGTCAAGGCCATCCAGGCGCTGATGTACAAGCACATATCGATCGACCTGCTCGTCTCCGTGGCGGCGATCGGTGCCACGATCATCGGCAACTTCTGGGAAGCGGCGGCAGTGACGTTCCTGTTCTCGATTGGTCACGCCCTTGAGGCTGCCACCATGAACAAGACGCGTTCGGCGCTGGCCGAGCTGGTCGCCGTCGCACCGGACTCCGCCGTGGTGATGCGCGACGGTGAGCAGGTGGAAGTCCCTGCCGCCGAGGTCCGCATGGGCGAGATCGTCCTGGTCAAGAACGGCGCCAAGGTACCGGTCGACGGCCAGGTCGTCACTGGTACCGGCGCACTCGACGAGGCCTCCATCACGGGGGAGTCCATCCCTGTCGAGAAGTCCAAGGGTGACGCCGTCTTCGCTGGCACCGTCTCCCGCGGTGGCTTCCTGCAGGTGCTTGCCACCGGAGTGGGCGCGGACACCACCTTGGCGCGGATTATCCATCGCGTGGAAGAGGCGCAGGACGCCAAGGCCAAGACCCAGACGTTCATCGACAGGTTCTCGAAGTACTACACCCCCGCGGTGTTCCTCCTGGCGCTGGTGACCGGACTCGTCACCGGCAACGTCGTACTGGCGCTCACCCTGCTGGTCATCGGCTGTCCCGGGGCGCTCGTCATCTCGATCCCCGTCGCCATCGTCGCCGGTATCGGCCGCGCTGCCCGCAACGGCATCCTGGTCAAGGGTGGCGAGTACCTGGAGACTTCTGCCAAGATCGACGCCGTCGCGCTCGACAAGACCGGCACCCTCACCGAGGGCCAGCCCAAGCTCACCGACGCCATCCCTCTGCACCCCGCCTACGACAGGACCGAGCTCCTGCGCTGGGCTGCGGCTGCCGAGGCCGGCTCAGAGCACCCACTGGCCAAGCCGGTGATCGAGGCCGCAAGGCAGGCTGGGGTGTCGCCGCAGGGCGCTCCCAGCCAGGTCAATCCGGTGCCCGGCAAGGGCATCACCTCCGAGGTGGACGGCAAGCTCGTCCTGATTGGCAACGCACCGCTGATGGAGCAGCACGGACTGACCGATGACGTCGGTGCTGCCGGCGAGGCCGAGAAGCTGGCCGCCGAGGGACGAACCCCCATGATCGTGGCGGTCGACGGCGCGATCATCGGCGTGATCGGCGTGGCGGACCAGATCCGTGAAGACGCCCCCGAGATGGTTCGGCGCCTGCATGAGGCGGGTGTGAAGAAGGTGGTCATGCTGACTGGCGACACCCGCCTGGTGGCAGAGGCCGTGGCCCGCGAGACCGGTGTCGATGAGGTGTATGCGAGCCTGCTGCCGGAGGACAAGCTGGACAAGGTGGCCGAACTGCAGCGTGAGGGCTACACAGTGGTGATGGTCGGTGACGGCGTCAACGATGCTCCCGCGCTCGCCACTGCAGATATCGGTGCGGCGATGGGTGCAGCCGGTTCTGCGGTGGCCGTTGAAACGGCTGACATCGCCTTGATGGGTGACAACCTGCTGAAGCTGCCGGAGGCCATCAGTCTCGCGAAGCGCACCGTGAGCGTCATGCGCCAGAACATCGCGATCGCACTGATCACAGTGCTCGCACTCCTGGTGGGCGTCTTCGGGGGCAACGTGACCATGTCGATCGGCATGCTGGTCCACGAAGCCTCCGTGTTGATCGTGATCATCAACGCCATGCGCCTGCTGCGCAACGCGCAGGGTCAAACGGCAATGACCAAGGAGGACCGCACCCCAGAGCGGGCCGCTACCGAGCACACCGCCGTCTAGCCCCCATCCCTGTGAGTGCGGTCCGGGCCCATCCAGCCCGGACCGCTCCACCCCACAAGAAGCATCCCTATCCCCTGAGGAGTATCCATGTCGCAAGCTTTCGTCTTCACAGAATTCGGTGGTCCCGAACACCAGCAACTGGTGGATCGTCCACGGCCCGAGCCGGGGCCCGGTGAAGTAGCGATCCAGGTCAAGGCAGCCGGCGTCAACCCGGTCGACTGGAAGATCCGTGAAGGCTTCTTGGGCAAGCATGGCCCCCTGCCGATGGGCATGGGTCGTGAGGCCTCCGGTGTGGTCGTCGCCGCCGGCGCCGGGACGGACTTCAAGGTCGGCGACGAAGTCCTCGGCTCGACTGCTGCCGGTCATGGCGCCTTCGCCACGCACACCGTACTGGACGCGAAGCTGACCGTGACCAAGCCGGAAGACATCACCTTCGCCGACGCGGCCACCCTGCCGGTCGCGGGCGCCACCGCCTACGACATCACCCACCAAATCGAGCTCGAACCTGGCCAGACCATGGTCATCATCGGCGTCGGTGGAGGAGTGGGACGCATGGCCGCCCAGATCGGCAACGTCCACCAGTTCAACGTGCTCGGTGTGGCAAGTGCCGCCAAGCGCGAACTGGTCGAGTCGACCGGTGCCACCTTCATCGAATCCGGCGACGGCGTCGCCGACCGCATCCGGCGCGCAGCCCCCGACGGCGTGGACCTCGTCATCGACCTGGTCGGACAAGAAGTGCTGCGGGCCGTCGCTCCCACCGCCAAGGAACCGGCGCGTGTGATCTCCGCGGCCGACAAGACCACGGTGCTCGACATCGGCGGCCTCGTCGTCACACGCACCGCCGAGTCCCTGGAAAAGATCGTTGGTGTCGTCGAAGCCGGACTTGTCGATCCGATGATCACCGCCCGGTATCCCTTGGCCGACGCCGCGAGTGCCATCGCAGCAGTCGAAGCCGGACACGCTGCCGGCAAGGTGATCATCGA
>CAZPSO010000008.1:0-22308 GCA_964588895.1 uncultured Tessaracoccus sp. | reverse complement strand
GGTACCGGTGAGCATGACCGCTGGCTCGACGAGATGATCGCCCTGGTGGCACGGGTCCAGGAAGCCGACGGTTACGTGATGACCTACATCCAGGGCGTCACCCCGCAGGAGCGCTTCGAGAAGTTGGAGTGGGCGCACGAACTCTACGTGCTGGGTCACATGATCCAGGCCGCTGTTGCCTTGGACCGGTGTGCCGGGCGGGGGGACCTGCTCGATATTGCCTTGCGTTTCGTGGAATTGGTGGATGAGACCTTGGGTCCGGATGCGCAGCGGGATGGCTACTGCGGGCATCCCGAGATCGAAACCGCGCTGGTGGAGTTGTACCGCCACACCGGGGATCGGCGGCACCTGCGGTTGGCGAGCCACATGATCGACTTGCGCGGTTCCGGCTTGTTGCCGGTGGGTGCGCTGGGCGCCCGGTACTTTCAGGATCATGCGCCGGTGCGTGATGCCCGCACTGCCGTGGGTCACGCGGTCCGCCAGCTCTACCTCAACGCCGGGGTCACCGACGTGTACCTGGAAGACGGCGACGAATCGCTGATGGAAGCGATGCGCCACCAGTGGACCAGCGTCCACGACCACAAGATGTACCTCACCGGCGCTTTCGGTTCCCGTCACCGGGACGAGGCCTTCGGCGATGCCTACGAGCTTCCCTCCGAGCGCGCCTACGCGGAGACCTGCGCCACCATCGCCGACCTGCACTGGTGCTGGCGGATGTACCTCGCCGAAGGCGGCTCCCGGCATGGTGATGTGATCGAGCGCGAACTCCACAACGCGCTGGCCGCCTCCATCGACTCCACCGGCACCCGCTTCTTCTACTCCAACCCGCTTCAGCAGCGGCCGGACCGCTACTCCGAGGAGAGCGCGCCGCGTGAGCGCACGCCGTGGTACAGCTGCGCTTGTTGCCCGCCCAACATCGCACGCACCGTTGCCCAGCTGGGCAGCTACATCGCCTCCATGGATGGCGAGGAGCTTGTGATCCACCAGTACACCGACGCCACCATCACACTCGACGACGGGGCCACCATCGAAGTGGAAACTGATTACCCCCACTCCGGGGTCATCACCCTGCGCGGCGTCGCCCCCAGACTGGCGTTGCGGGTCCCCGCCTGGACCCGCGGAGTCCGCGCCGGCGGCTCCGACGCCACCCCGGACGACGACGGCTACCTGCGCGTCGCCCTGGATGGCGAGATGATCCTCGAGTTCGAGATGGAACCCCGCTGGAGCGTGGCGCATCGCCGCGTGGACGCACTCCGCGGCGCCATCGCCATCGAACGCGGACCGGTGGTGCATTGCATCGAGCAGGTCGACGTCCCCGACGAAGTTGCCGTTGATGACCTCGAGGTCGACACATCGGCCGCCCCCCACCCCAGCGACGATGGGAGCCTCCTCGTCACCGTCCGGGCCCGCTCGGACGAACAACCCCTCTACGGGGGCACCAGCCCCCACGTCACGTCCGAGCCGTTCCAGGTGCGGGCGATCCCATTCCGCACCTGGGGCAACCGGGCCCCCGGGGCAATGCGGGTCTGGGTGCCCAAGGCCTGACACCCGACGGTTCAGCTGATACCACGGGGGAGCCGCGAAGAAGGGTCCAGCTTGGCCCTGTCTGCCACCGAGCCGTCGTCCCCGATCAGGGTCACCCATCCAGATCGTCCCCTCGAGCCGAGCCGCTCCACCTGGGCGCCCATGTCGACGACGCAGTTCGTCAGCTCCACGCCGGCGCCGATCCGAGCGCCGTCCAACACGACACTGTCGCGCAGCACCGCGCCCTCCTCCACGATGACGTTGGGGCCCAGCACACAGTGGTGCACCTGTCCCGCCACCTGGGCGCCGGAGGAGACCATGGAATCCGTCACCGCGCTGGTGGCCTCGAGCCGGGCCGGAAGCAGTTGGGGCTGGGCGGTGTAGATGGACCACTCGGGGTCGTCCAGCGTTGCGCCGTCACCATCGAGGATGTGGAGGTTGGCCGTCCAGTAGGCCTGCAGGGTGCCCACATCCATCCAGTACCCGTTCATGTGGTGCGCCACGCAGCGGCGGTTGGCGACGAACCACGGCACCAGGTCGTCGCCATAGTCGGTGAGCTGACCCAGTTCCGCCTCGAGCTGTTCCAGCGCGTCCAGCAGGACGGGGGCGGAGTAGAGGAAGATCTCGGTGGAGACCAGGTTGCCGCTCGGATGCTCGGGCTTGTACTCGAAACCGGTCACCACGTCGCCGTGGCCCGCTTGGACGACGCCGTAGCGGGACGCGTCCTCCTCCACCCGCGTCACCACCATCGTCAGGTCGGCTGCCCGATCCAGGTGGGCGCCGATCACGTCCAGGAAGTTTAGGGTGTACAAATGGTCGGCCGACATCACCAGCACCAGGTCGGCGCCGCTGCGGGCGATCTGCTCCCGCTGCCGAGACAGCGTGTCCGAGTTCCCCTCGGCGAACCCCTCACCCGGTCCTCCCTGGAAGGGGCCAGCCACATGGAGGCCGCCGTGGCTGCGATCCAGGTCCCAGGGGCGGCCCTTCGCCAGGTGGTCGTTGAGGGACTGTGGGAGATACTGCTCCACCAGCAATACATCGGTGATGTGGCTGTGCGCCAGGTTGGACAGCGAGATGTCGATCAGGCGATAGGTGCCCGCCACGGGCAGGGCGGGCTTGGCGCGTTTTTCGGTCAGGGCGCCCAGCCTGGAGCCCTCACCGCCGGCGAGGATCACCGCCAGTGTCCTGGGGATGCGCATGGGTCCTCCTGTCGGAGGCCGGCTGGGGACGGCGGCGCTCCGAGGGTGAGGATACTCCCGTGTGGGACGACAGTCGGCGGATCGGGACGCAGAGATGCCGGTGCTGGACACTGCACATCGGGTTGGAGACAACGACGCGGGTGTCCGGCTGGAAACCAGGCGCCCGAGGACTGATGTTGAGAAGTCAGCGGCGGCTCATGCGCGGTCGGCTACCTCCGAGGTATCTGTGGCGTGGCGCGCACAGTGGGCGCAGCAGAACATCACGTCACCCACCTGCACGCCATGCCCCAGGATCCGGCACCCGCAGTGGCTGCACGTGGGAGCCATCGCGTGGGCAGCACACTCGAAGCTGTCGAAGACCCCGCTGCGATTGCCCTGCGTCACGGTGATGGGGTTGTCGTAGTTGTTGCCGCATACCTCGCACGTGGCCATCAGAGAGTCACCCACTCGAGAGTCGCTTGGCCAGCAGGACCTTGCCCTGTTCGGCACCCTTGCGACTGGCCTGCTGTGCCTTCTCGAACAAATCTGCCAGTTCGGAGTCGCCTTCCCGCTGGGCGTCAGCGACGTAGGTCTCCATACGGAGGGCGTTGTCGAGGCACGCCTCGACGAACCACACGAGGTTGTAATCCTTGTCCTTCGTTCCGGTGATGTGACCGGTCTCCTGATCCATGTCACTTTCCTTTCGGTTTGGGACATTCCAACTTACGCCGACGGTGCGCGTATGTCTCCGAATCCGAGCAACCCCCCGACGCTGATCACCTCACCCACGCTGGCTATTCCGGTGGATCGGTGTCGCCAGTCGAGGTGGACATGCGTGGCTCGGTCCCGATCGAGATCAGTTGTCCATTGTCCTGAATCTCGATCATCGATCCGTAGCCGAAGGGTCCCACCCCGGAGGTGAGTTGGATGTTTTGGCCGCGCTGCCCCAGGCCGGCCACGACTGCATCCGGTGTCGAGGTCTCGATCCTTACCCGGTTGTTCACGGCGTGCGGAGCGATGCTTCTCGGGTGGGTTTGGCTCATGAACCGGTGCCTTGCGATCGCCACCTGGTGCATCTGGGTGTTGGGCATCGGGACGTCGGAGTCAGATGGGGCCTGTTTCGTGGAGAGTCTGCCAGCGGATTCCTAAGAGCATCGTCCGCGGTGCTCCCACTCATGGCCCAACCGATGTCCCACGCCCAAACTCACACCCTGACTATCACGCGAAAGCTAGAGGATGGTGCCTTCTGCCTGGTCTCGACGCTTCAGCCAGCGGTAACCGAAGCCCTCCAGTTCGACGGCCACCTTTCCCCCGCTTCCCACGGTGCATTGACCACCGTTGAGCAGATCGATGAACTCGTCCCCGTCCTCGCCATCTTCCAGGGTGATGTTGACCACGAGAGCATCGGGAGAAAAGCTGTGCAGCAGGAGGGTGGTGCGTTCGGCCCAATCCGCCCGGTGCGCCAAAACGGCGTCATGCTCCTGCTCCAGCACCTTGTAGGCGCCCCAGCCCAGCTCGGGGCAGGCCCGGTAGCGGTGGCTCAACAGCTTGATGTGGTGCAACAGTGAGTCCGGATCCTGCCGCGAGTCGGCGACGTTGACGTGCTCGGGGCCGAACGGGCCCTGCGTCACCGGACGGCTGAGCCGCGACGGTGCGGCACTTGAGAAACCGCCGTTCTTGTCGCGTGACCACTGCATGGGGGAGCGCACGGCGATCCTGCCCTCGATGTCGAGGTTCTCGCCCATCCCGATCTCTTCCCCGTAGAACAGCACCGGGGTGCCGGGGAGTGCGAACAGCAGCGAGTAGGACATCTTGAGGCGTCGCGGGTCGCCCTCCAGCATGGTGGGGAGGCGACGGCGTACCCCGCGGCCGAACACCTGCAGGTCCTCGGTGGGTGCGAACTCGTCGAAGACCTCCTGCTTCTCATCCTCGGTCAGCAGTTCCAGATTCAGCTCATCGTGGTTGCGCAGGAAATTGGCGTACTGGCTACGGACGTCCAGGTCTTGCGCGCGGGACTCCAAGGACCTGCGCAGCGGGACGGCACTGTTGCGGGCCAGCGCCACGTAGAACAGCTGGTTGGTGTGGAAGTCGAACTGCATGGTCAATTCGTCGCCACCACCGCCGCCGAAGAACTCCTCCTGCTCGTCGTGGGGCAGGTTGACCTCGCCCAACATGATGGCGGGGCCCTTGCCTGCGGAACGTCGCTCCAGGAAGGAGCGCAGTTCACGCAGGAATTCGTGTGGCTCCTCCAGGCTGTGGGAGTCGTCGCCCACCGACACGTTTGGGTTGAGTGCAGAGGGCACGGCGTCGACGCGGAACCCGTCGAGCCCCACCTGGATCCAGTAGCCCATGGACTTGGCGATCTCCTGGCGAACCTTCGGGTTGCCGGTGTTCAAGTCAGGCTGGTGGCTGAAGAAGTGGTGCAGATAGTATTCGCCGGTCTTGTCGTCCTTGGTCCAGATACCGTCCTCGAGCTCGGGGAACATCGTCTCGTCGGAGGTGTCACCGGGATCCTGCGAGCGCCACACGTAGTAGTCCCGGTAGGCGTTGTCCTTCGACTGCCGCGCTTGCCGGAACCACCGGTGCTGGTCGGAGGTGTGGTTGATGAGGAAGTCCGCGATCACGCGGATCCCGCGGTCGTGCGCCACACGGATCAATTCGACCAGGTCGCCGGCGCTGCCGAACCGGTGGTCCACGCCATATCCGTCGGATATGTCGTAGCCGTGGTCCTTGCGGGGCGAGGGGTAGAACGGCATCAGCCAAATGCAGGTGACGCCCAGCTGGTCGAGGTAGTCGATCCGTTTGGTGATGCCGTCCAGGTTGCCCACACCGTCGCCGTCGGTGTCCAGGAACGTCTCCACGTCGATGCAGTAGAAAATGGCGTTCTTGTACCAGAGATCGGCCGTGTCAGCGATGTCCATGGTGGTCCTCGATCGCAGGGATGATCTGGTCGCCGGCCAGGTCCAGCCAGGGGCGCTGGTCCTGGCCGACGTGGTGCAAGTAGATGGTCTCGAAGCCGGCTTCCAGGGCCTCCAGGATGCGCTCGACGTGCCATTGCGCCTGGCTGGAGATCCACACCGCCTCACGCACCAGTTCTCGGGGGGCGTACTGCGTGACGGCGTCGAAGTGCTCGGCCGTGGGCAAGTCCTGTGCCACTTGTTCCGGGGCTACATTGGCACGCCACTGGTCGAAGGCGATGTCGTCTGCCTCACGCTGGGTGGGTGCCCAACTGAGGTGCACCTGCAGCATGGCGGGCCCCACCCCGCCCGCATCGCGGTAAGCCTTCAGGGTCTCGACGTGCCCGCCGTCCGGCTGGTTCAGGGTGATCATCCCGTCCGCCCACCGGGCCGCCCGCTTGGCCGACGCCGTGGAGATGGCGGTGGCGTAGAGCGGGACCGGTTCCGTGGGCCGGTCGAACAGGTAGGCGTCCTCGACCGTGATCAGCCCCCTGTGGGAGACCATCTCCCCGCGGTGCAGTGCCCGGATCACGTCCACGGCTTCCTCCAGCCGCGCGCGCCGCGTCTCCAGGTCGGGCCACTTGTCCCCGGTGACGTGCTCGTTGAGGTTCTGGCCGCTTCCCAGCGCCACCCAGTAGCGACCCGGGAACATCTGCCCCAGCGTGGCCATCGCCTGCGCCGCGACGGCCGTGTGGTACCGCTGCCCCGGTGCGTTGACCGACCCGATCGGGAACGACGTGGACGCCAGCGCCGCCCCGAGCCAGGAGAACGTGTGCCCCGAGTGACCTTGCCGGGCTGACCAGGGGAAGAAGTGGTCGGAACACATTGCGGTGCCGAAGCCGGCCTGCTCCGCGTACACCACGTCGCGCAGCAACTGGGCCGGTGAGATCTGTTCATGGGAGGCGTGGAAGCCGATCGGGGCCATGGGCGTCCTGTCCGGGGTGGGAGGTCAGCACTTCACGCTAGCAATGGCCGGGTGGCCCGCGAGGGGGCTTCGGGAGACCGGGCGCAGATTTCGTCAAAGGGCTGATGCGATGCGAAGCCGGGAAGTACGTTGGTTGGGCCGTGGCTTCGCGTGCGGGGCTGCGACCAATTCTCACAGGAAGGGAGCAGTCATGAAGGCAGTCACTTGGCAGGGCAGGCGCAAGGTTTCCGTGGAGAGCGTGCCGGATCCCTCCATCCAGCAGCCGACCGACGCCATCATCCGGGTCACGTCCACCGCCATCTGCGGTTCCGACCTACACCTCTACGAGGTCTTGTCGCCGTTCATGGAGAAGGGCGACGTCGTCGGACACGAACCGATGGGCATCGTCGAGGAAGTTGGGTCGGCGGTCACCCACATCCAGCCAGGCGACCGGGTGGTGATCCCCTTCACCATCTCCTGCGGCCACTGCTGGATGTGCAGCAACGGTTTGCAGTCGCAGTGCGAAACCACCCAGGTCACCGAGTATGGGTCAGGGGCTTCGCTGCTCGGCTACTCCAAGCTTTACGGGCAGGTTCCCGGCGGCCAAGCCGAATACCTCCGGGTGCCGCACGCCGACTACGGTGCCATCAAGGTGGGCACCGAACTCTCCGACGAGCACTACCTGTTCTTGAGCGACATCCTGCCCACCGCATGGCAGGCAGTGGACTATGCGCACGTGCCCGACGGGGGCACCCTCGTGGTCCAGGGGTTGGGCCCCGTGGGCCAGTTCTGCGCCCGGATCGGCAAGATGCTGGGATACACCGTCTTCGGGCTCGACATCGTTGCCGAGCGACGTGCGATGGCCGGGCGCCACGGAATCGTGGTGGCCGCGGACGCCGAAGCCGCCATGGACCTCGTGATGGACGCCACCGGGGGCCGCGGGGCCGACAGTGTGGTGGATGCCGTGGGCATGGAGGCGCACGGCAGCCCCGTCGCCTCCGCCATGCAGAAGGCGACGGTCATGATGCCGAAACCGGTGGCAAGAGCGGCGATGCAGAACGTGGGGATCGACCGCGTTGCAGTACTGCACTCCTCATTCGAGTTGGTGCGTCGCGGCGGGACGGTCTCCCTGAGCGGTGTCTACGGCGGCATGGCCACCCCCATGCCGATGCTCACCCTGTTCGACAAGCAGATCCAGCTCACCATGGGCCAGTGCAATGTCCGACGCTGGGACCAGACGCTGATGCCCCTGGTGGAGGATCCGGCTGACCCGCTCGGGGTGGCCGATCTGGTCACGCACCGACTACCGCTCGAGGCGGCGCCCGAAGCCTACGAGATGTTCCAGAAAAAGACCGACGGCTGCGTCAAGGTGGTGCTACAGCCGTAGTTAGAGGTCCTTGGCGAGGAAAACATCCACATGCGACTTGGACTCGAACGGGTCCACCGGCTGGTAGCCCGCCGAATCATACAGCGCCAACGCCTCTGTCAGGGAATGGTGCAGGCTCAGCCGGATGCGGCGTGCGCCGAGGGCCCGGGCGCGGTTCTCCAGCGCCCGCAGCAGGAAGCGGCCCAAGCCGCGGCCGCGGGCATCCGGCACCAGCCACATGCGCTGCAGTTCGGCCACCGGTTGCTCGGGGCTGTTCTCATCGGGCAGGTGCACGCCCCCGAAGCCGAGGACGACGGCGGTGCCGAGTTCGCTGACCAGCAGGAAGTCGCCCCGCGGAGGGGTGACTTCCTCGCGCGAAACGTTCTGCAGGGGATCCGGCCCGAAGTGCTCGCCGAGCCGCTGGCCCAGCTCCTGGTAGTAGTCGAGGAGTGCACGGGCGGCACGCTCGCTGGCACCCTGACCCTCGAGGATGCGAACGGGGACCGGTGCTTGCGCAGGGCTCATCATCTCTCCATGATGCTCACCGGCCGGTTCTTGTCAAGCAGAAGCGGGCAATCCGTGCCGGCGGCTTGGCGCGATCGTGGCCGAACTGCCGGCGTGGAGTGGGCAAAACGCTTATGCTCCCCTCATGATCAACAGGCAGGGCCGGTCGGCTCGCGATACCGACGGTGAGCGTCGGCGCACACCGCGCATCTGCGTCGTGGCCCCCACCCCCCTGGTGGTGATCGAGATCTCGGCCAAATCGGAGGAGCCGGACAGCCCCCCGGACGTCCACATGCATCCCGGGGGCCAAGGCCTCTGGGTGGCCCGGATGGCCGTGTCCCTCGGTGCCGAAGTGGTGGTGTGCGCGCCATTCGGAGGAGAGATGGGTGATGCGGTCAAGCAGATGCTGAGCACCGGCGGACTCACCATCCGCGCGGTCAGTACCGGCTCCGGCAATGGCTGCTATGTCTACGACCTTCGCGGGGCTGACCGCGAGACGCTGGCCCACATGGAACCGTCTCCCCTGAGCCGCCACGAGCTCGACGACCTCTATGGCACGGCGTTGGTCGATGCTCTCGAGGCGGACGTCCTGGTGGTCACGGGGGCCGAACCCGCCTCGGTGGTCCCCTCGAGCTTCTTCCGCCGACTGGTGGCGGACATCCGCTCCGCTGGCCGCACCGTCGTGGCCGATCTCTCCGGATCCGCCGCCGTGGCGGCCGTCGAGGCGGGCCTCAACGTCCTGAAGGTGAGTCACGAAGAGATGCTCGAGGCGGGCCTGGTGGAAAGCGACGACGTGTCCCAGCTCCGTTCGGCGGCGGAGAAGATCGTCGCCGAGAACGGGGTGGAGGCAGTGGTGGTGTCGCGGGCAGACAAACCCGCACTGCTCGTCACCGAGGAGGGTTCCAAGCTGGTGGTTGGGCCCGTGGTCAACCCACTGGAGCACCGGGGGGCGGGGGATTCCATGACCGCCGGCATAGCGGTCGGACTCGGCCGGGGCCTGAGCCTCGAGGAGGCCGTCCGGCTGGGTGCGGCAGCGGGAACTTTGAACGTCACCCGACGCGGTCTGGGCACCGGTCGTCGCGAGCAGATCGAGCGGTTCGCCGACCAGATTGATGTCACCGAAGTGGACGACGAGACGACCGACGTCCACGGAGAGGATCAGGATGCAGGTTCTCGTCACGAATGACGACGGTATCCAGTCGCCCGGCCTAACGGTGCTGGCGCACTCGGCTCTGAGTGCGGGGCACGAAGTGACAGTAGTGGCGCCCCACCGGCAGTACTCCGGAGCCAGCGCGGCGTTGACCGCGCAGGAGTCCGACGGGGCCCTGGTCTTCGTCGACGCCCGGCCACCGGGTCTCGACGAGTCGATCCGGGCGTTCGGGGTGAAGGCAGCACCGGGGCTGATCGGCTTCGTGGCCTCCTTCGAAGCGTTCGGCTTCCGCCCGGATCTGGTGATGTCCGGGGTCAACCTGGGCGCCAACACCGGGCGCGCCGTGCTCCACTCCGGCACGGTGGGGGCGGCCCTTTCCGCCGCGTCCCACGGAATCAAGGGGATGGCCGTCTCCATCGCCGCCGCCGACCCCCAGCATTGGGCCACAGCCCGCAGAGTCACGGACCTGGCCCTGGACTGGCTGACCGAGAACGACCCCGGGTACCAGGTGCTCAACATCAACGTGCCCGACGTGGCACCCGACCGTCTTCGGGGCATCCGGCAAGGTCGGTTGGCAAGCTTCGGTGCGGTCCAGGCCCGGGTCAAGGAACTCGGGGCTGGCTACGTTCATCTGACGTACTCCGAAGCGGACGCCGACGAGGAGAAGGGCACCGACCACTACCTGCTGGCCCGCGGATGGTCTCCGTGGACGCTCGTGCGTGGCCCCGTCGACAACGTCGACCAGATGCTGCCGGAATTGGACTTTGCCGAGGGTGAGGACATCCGGGTGGAGGTGTCATCGGGTGCGGTGATGTCCACCGGTGACGACGCCCCCGCCGGCGAGATTCCCGAAGACGAGGAGATCTGATCCGTCCTCGGGCCGGGCCGTCGTGGGGGAATTGCCCCGCCCGGCCGTCCTTCTCCATACGATGGGACGCATGGTTACATCCCCGTTGGCCCTCGTTGGCAACTCCAAGTCCGGCACCATCAGCACGCTTCGCCTTGCGGGCACGTCGCTGGAGTCGGTGTGCTCGACGCCGGTGGGTGCAGGGTGCAGCACTTTCGCCGTTGACCGGACCAGAGATCTTGTCTACAGCGCGGTCAAGGACCCCGAACCGGCCATCGTCACCCTCCACCTGGACCGGGACACCGGCGCCCTGACCGAACGTTCCCGGCGCACGGTGGACGACCCCCTGGCTTACCTGGAGCTCACATCGGACGCGTCGGTGTTGCTCGGTGCCTCTTACAACGGCGGCTGGGGCGCCACCTGGCAGCTCGAGGACGGGGTGGTGGGCGAGGAGAAGTCGCGTGTGGAGCACGCCAACCTGCATAGCGTCATCACCGACGGCCAGTTCGCCTACTTCGTCTCCCTCGGGGAGGATCTCATCAGCCAGCAGCGACTGGCGCGCGACGGCTCCCTGGAACCCTTGGACCCCGAGACGGTGTCCGTCGCGCAGGGCGCTGGTGCGCGTCACCTGGTGTTCGGACGTGACGGCTCCTCGGCCTACCTCATGACGGAGTTCACCGGGCAGGCCATTCGGTTCGACCGGGATCCCTCAGGTGCGCTCGCGGGGGCCGAGGCGCTGGACGTCTATGATCCCAACGCCGGCCTGAAGGTGAGTGAGTTTGGGGTGGACCCCAAGGAGAACCACCTCATCTGGGGTGCAGACTTGCACGTGGTGGCTGAGGGCAGGTTCCTGGTGTGTTCCGAGCGCACCGAGTCCACGCTCGCCACCATCCGGCTCCAGGAGGATGGCCGGCTTGATGAGGTGGTGGCCCTCAGCCCCACCGAACAGCAGCCACGAGGATTCAACGTCACACCGGACGGACGCCACCTGTTGGTGGCAGGTGAGGCGTCGGGGCACGTCAGTCTGCACCGGGTGGACGACGACGGAAACCTGCCCGTGGTCGGTCGGCTGGAGACTGGCGAGGGCCCCAACTGGGTCCGCTTCGTCTGAGTCCGGGTGAAAACCCGGTATCGCTCAGGGTCAACACCGTGGTGCGTGGCACCGGGGTGAGTCACACTTGAACCAAAGGTCGGCAATCAATCCGAAGGAGTCGATTTATGAACCAGCATGACACCTCCCAACATGATGACAACGTTCAGCAGGGGGAGCACGAACCGCTTCTTGATGCGGAGGATGCCAAGGAGCCGGAGGGCGACCACGAGGAGCTTGAGGCACACGACGGCCCGCGTACCCAAGGGGAGAAGCTGGCAGGGGACGTGAGGCGCATGGCCAAGGAGGGCGCCTACGCGGCCGCCGGGTTCGCCGGTTTCGTCAGCGAGAAGGCCAAGGAGTTCTACGACGAGCAGCGTGCCCAGTACCAGCAGTCACACCCCGACGCCGCGACAGAACCTGGCGCCAAGGAATTCCTGGCGCAGATGCGAGACAAGCTCCACGAGTTTGTTGACGGCCTCACCAAGGGTATGCAGGAGATGGCAGAGCGCGGTCGTTCCCAAGGGCAGTCAGAATCCGACGCGGAATCCACCAACGAGGACGAAGCCCACGTGGATGACGTCACCGTCGGTGACCTTTCCGATCCGGCCCCCGCCGGCGACGTGCCTCCGGAGGATGCCGTGGTGGTGGAGGAAGTGGTACCTGAGGGCTCCGAGGGCGACCCCGAGTGGCCCGGCACTCAGCGCACCGACGGGCTCTGACGTTCCGGCGGCCCGGTCCCTTAGGGGGCCGGGCCGTTGTCTTGTGCGGGGTCAGTACCGGTTGGTGACATCCTTTGGAGCCAGGGCGGCGCGGCCCCCTGCAAGGGGCACCACCTCGAGGGCCCGGAAAGCGGCCACGACGGCGAGGGTGCACGCCAGCATTTCCGTCGCCTCCTCGACGGCCGAGATGCTCTGGTAGATCCTCCCGATGCCGTGGGTGACCTCCACGTAACCGCCGATTGCATCCACGCCGACTGCTCCGAGGCCAAATGTCAGGACCGCGACGCGCAACAGGAATCGGGCGCGCGAGGGGATGCGGGCGGTCCAGCGCCATGCGAGGGCCAACAGGACGAGGCCGATGATGCCGCCAGGCACCACCCATGCGTAGGTGGGAAGCGCGATTCCCATCCAGAGCCCGACATAGTGCAGGTTCTCATGCCAGACCAGGTACTCGTCGGAGGCCATCAGGACCGCGAGGATGCCGGCGAGTAGCCATCCCACCCGGCGGCGCGGCGTCAGGGCAGCCACCAGAATCAGACTGAAGCCCACCGCCAGCAACAGGATCGAGTTCCACATGGTGGGGATGTTGTTCTCCCAGTTCATGTCGAAATTGCGCCGCCACGGGCCGGTTGGTTGCCCCACCGTGGCGAACTTGACGATCAGGTTGATGGCCACCAACACCCCGGTGATGGTTACCGTGGTGATGATCCAGGCGCGCATGTTCACGGGGCGGGGGGCCTGGTCTTCGTCGAGCATCGGGTCCTTCCGGGTCTCGCTGGATCATATGACCGGCTTCCCTGCCCGCGGGGGACGCAGCGCCGCGTGTCTCGTGGGGGCTCACGTCTCCTGGAGCGCCTTGTCCTTGTACTCAGGAAGGAACAAGGCCGCCGTCATGGCCATCAGGAAGCTGATGCCGAACACGACGAACAGCACCGTCAACCCGCCGGCGCGGTTGATGAACGGCACCAGGAGTGGCGCCAGCATGGCCGCGATGCGTCCGAACGCTGTCGCGGCTCCGGCTCCGGAAGCCCGCACCGACGTGGGGTAGACCTCGGGGGTCAGGGCGTACAGGGCACCCCAGGCGCCCAGGTTGAAGAAGGACAGGGTGCATGCAGTCAGCAGGGCGATGCCGTAGGCCCAGGCCTCGTCCCCGGGTCTGATGGCTTCGGCAATGGCAGGCGCGTTGCCGAAGAGGATGGCGCCCACCGCCGAGCCGCCCAGGAAGGTGGACAAGGTGGACCGTCTGCCCCACAGCTCCACCAGGAAGGCGGCTGCGAGGTAACCGGGGAGTTGGGCCAGCGTCATGTACAAGACGAACTCGAACGAGCGCACCAGTTCGAAGCCGCTCTGGTGCAGCAGGGTGGGCAGCCAGATGAAGGCGCCGTAGTAGCTGAAGTTCACGCCGAACCACACCGCCCAGAGTGCGATGGTGGCCCGGCGGAACCGCAAACTCCACAGATCTCGCCACGGCACCTTCCTTGCTTTGGCGGTTGCCGGTGGGGCCTTGTGTTCCTCCGGAGTGACGATGCCCGCGGAGTCCTCGAACTCCTGGACCGCGTTTTCGGCCTCCCGGTAGCGTCCCTTGGACTCGAGGAAGCGCACGGACTCCGGCAGGCCGAAGCGGATCACCAGCGCCCACACTGCGGGGACGGCGCCCAACGCCAGCGCCCAGCGCCAACCGTTGTCGACATTGGGGACGAGGAAGTAGCCGATGCAGGCTGCTGCCAGCCAGCCCACCGCCCAGAAGGACTCGAGGGCGACCACCACGCGCCCCCGGATTCGGCGGGGCGAGTACTCGGATACCAGGGTGGAAGCCACGGGCAGCTCCCCGCCCAGGCCCAGACCGACGATGAAGCGCAACGTGATCAGCATGACCAGACCTGTGGACAGGGCTGATAACCCAGTCACGACGCCATAGATGAGCATGGTCAGGGCGAACACCTGACGGCGGCCGATCTTGTCCGCGAGCAGTCCGCCCAGGGATGCGCCCACCGCCATGCCCACGAAGCCGATGGAACCCAGTACGGACAGCTCCGTGTCGTTGAGCATCCACTCGCTCGCCAACGCGGCCATGACGAAGGAGATCAGGCCGATGTCCATCGCATCCAGGGCCCACCCGACTCCTGAGCCGAAGAGGAGCTTGTTGTGTTTGCGGGTGTAGGGCAACCTGTCGAGCCGCTCGCTGCGTGTGATCTGCTGCATGGGGGGAGTTTAGGGGCGATGCGGCATGATGGAGCACATGACTTCACCTGCGGGATTCATTGTCTCCCTCGCGGATGTCGGGCTCGACGATCTGGTAGGTCCCGTCGAAGTTCTGGTTCAGGAGGGTCTCAGCACCTTCTCCCTCCCGGTCAGCGCGTCGGGTTTGGCAGAAATCATCTCCATCTACGGGTTACGCGCCACCTTTGGCGCACACGGGATCACCACGGCTGATGACGTGCGCGCTGCGGCGGGGGCGGGCGTCTCGTTCCTGCTGGCTGACGCGCCGGAGCAATCGCTGGTGGAGGCGGCTGGCGAAGCCGGTCTGCCGCTCTGGCTGCCCGGGATGACCCCCACGGAGGTGCGCGGGGTGTTGGGCATGCCCGTGGCAGGGGCGCTGGTCTTCCCCGCCGACGTCGTGGGCCATGCCATGGCTGCTCATCTTGGGCGTCTGGGGCTGGCCGGGCGATGCATCCCCGCCGGGGGCATTGGAGCCTTCTCCGCGGGCGAGTGGTTCAAGGCCGGCGCCCAAGCGGTGTGCATCGACGAGACGCTGCTGGGCGACGCGCTCAAGGGCGGGGACCTCGCCCAGTTGCGGGATCGCTGTGGCTCGTTCCTGTCGGTTCTGAAGAAGCGGGACTGAGCGCATCGAAGGGCCGCCGACCAGCGCGTTGATGGTCAGCGCTTCGCTCGCCGAAGTCCTCCAGCCAGGACTCGCCAGTCTCGTCGGAATGTCTCTGGCTCCAACTCCGGAAAGCTAGCGCCAGCATGGTCAACAGCGCCACGCCGCCGACGATCACCACCGCTGCCAGCGCCTGGCGGGCACCGGCGCCCATGGAGGAACCCGCGGTGGTCGGAGCGCTGTGTGCTTCCTCCGCACCTGCAGGCTCCACCCCCTGAGCCTCTTCCTGGGTGGCGGCGGGCGGAGCTGCGGGTTGGGGAGTGGGGGTATGTGGCACAGGGACGGGCCCGATGGCGACGGGCAGGTCCAGGGTGGCGGTGCCGCGGCCGCCGGCATTGGCGACCACCAGGATGGTGCTTTCCCCCTCCGTGGCAGCCGCAGGGATCTCGACGAAGGTCACGAACTGGCCCTGCTCGTCGGTGAAGGTGGTGGAGTCATTCAATGGGATCCCCCCGAACGAGGCATCCACCCGCACGTTGCCCATGCGGTTGCCGCCGTGGGTGTCAGCCACCGTGCCGGTCAACCCGAGGAGTCCGCCCGGGTAGCTGGTGCTCCGACTCAGGGACGCCTCGACATCGAGCGCAATTGGCTCAGGCTGCGGGGCCGACTCGGCAGCCGGTTGCACATCAGCCGGCTCCGCGGCCAGGCTGAGGTCTTGTGCCACATGAAGGTCTGGGACGTGCACATGAAGGGAGGTCTGGGTGCCGCTGATGTTGTCGCGGCCTTCGAAGACCAGTGTGAGTGTCAGTGACCCGCTGAGGCCTTCCGGCACCGGGACGCTGAGTGAGAAGCGCCCAAGCTCATCACTCGCCGCCGCAGCCGACGTGCCGGCCAGATGGGCGGAAACCGACACATTGCGCACCGGGACGCCCTCACTGGTGACCTCACCCAGGACATGAATTCGGCCGTCAGAGTATTCGGCGCTCGCCTGAATGACGGACTGGTTGGCGAGAGCGGGGGGTGCTGCCAGCAGGGCCAACAACGCCAGCAGCATGGTGAAGCCCATTGCCACCACGGTTTTGGCGCGGATCATCCCGTCTCCCCCATCAAATGTTAATCGGTCATACCGTACCTCAGTGAGTTTGTGAGCGACAGGCGGAAGCCGATATTTCGTTCTGTGAAGGAACAAAGCGAGTTGTGTTGGCGACGCGAAAGACGTAAGCTGAGCGCAGCCTGAGAGTTCTCAGGTAAATATCAGTAGGTTTCAGGAGCTTTCATTGGCAACACCTCGTCGCGCGGCGCAGTCGTCGGACACCGGCGCGCTTGAGATGGGCCCGGCGCCTCGTCGGGGCTCGCTGAGGGTCCCGTTGTTGCGTTCCTTGTTGGCCCCGCTCGCCCTCACCGGGGCCCTCATGGCGGCCTGGGCTGGGGGAGTGGTGGCCCAGCCCCAGCAGGACGCCCACGCGCAGACGCACGTCACCCACACCGTCGGCGTCGCCGAGATGTCACGCCCCGGCAACCATGCGCCCAGCCGCAGCAATCCCCGGGAACCCCTGGTGGAGGCGGCCGTGGGCATGATGCCCACGCCTTCACCCAGCCCGGTGGCCACCGAGACCCCCGTTGCGGATCCCTCTCCCGAGCCGACGCCTGAGCCCTCACCTGAACCGACGCTCGAGCCCTCACCTGAACCGACGCCCGAGCCCGCCGTCGACCACTCGCAGCTGGGAGAGGACACCGTCGCCATGTGGGCCAAGGCGTCGGTGAACGTGCGCTCTGGACCCGGCACGAGCTTCAGCGTCATCAACAGCTATGCCTCTGGTGCCAAGGTGACCGCCACCAGCCTCACGGAAGGCAAGTGGCAGCAGATCAACATGCGGGGCAAGGCGGGCTGGATCAACCATCGTTTCCTGAGTGAATCGGCACCGGCGAACTCGTCAGCCAACACAACAGCCTCCACCTCCTCTGGCGGCTCTGCATCCTCGGGCAGTTCCGGCGTGGGCAACACGGCTCAGTGCAGCCGTGCCGCCGGAGTGGAGCGCGGGCTCACCAGTACCGCCAGGAATGTGCTGCGTGCGGTCTGCAACCGATTCAGCGACATCAACTCTTTCGGTGGTGCTCGCAGTGGCGGCGGCAGCTACCACAGTTCGGGCCGCGCCATCGACGTCATGGTCTCCGGTGAGCGCGGGTGGGAAGTGGCCCGCTGGGCGCGCGAGAATGCCTCCGCTCTCGGAATCATCGAAGTTATCTACGCTCAGAAGATCTGGACCACCCAGAGGGCTGTCGAAGGATGGCGCTCGATGTCCAACCGAGGCAGTGACTCTGCGAACCACTATGATCACGTCCACATCAGCGTCCGCTGACGCCCCATGAGCTGCGGCGGTCCGCCCGGTATCCCCCCTACCGGTCGGGCCGTCGCTTTGGTTGTGCAGGAGCGCGAGTCACCGAAGGGCTCCCACCGGCCGATCGACGATGCGAACGCATCCAAATAGGGCTCTCCGGCCACTAGGGTGGGGTCATGAACACGCCTGTTGATGCCACCACCACCTCCGCCTGGAGCGAGCTGCAGGAGCTGAAGGACAACCTCAAGCCCGATCTTCGCGCCTGGTTCGCCGATGAGCCCAACCGCGCCTCCGCGTTCTCCCACGAAGCGGGCGACCTCTTCGTCGACCTTTCGAAGAACCTGATCAACCATGACGTCATCAACGCCCTGCTGCGTCTGGCCGAGCAGGTCCACGTGCTTGACCGACGGGACGCCATGTTCGCCGGTGACCGGATCAACGTCACCGAGGACCGCTCCGTGCTGCACACGGCGCTGCGCCTACCGCGCGATGCGCAGCTGGAAGTAGAGGGCCAGGACGTCGTCGCCGACGTGCACGAGGTGCTCGACCGGATGTACGCGTTTGCGAAGAAAGTCCGCTCGGGCGAATGGGTGGGTGTCACCGGCAAGCGGATCGAGACGGTCGTCAACATCGGCATCGGCGGCTCCGACCTCGGGCCCGTCATGGTCTACGAGGCGCTCATCCCCTACAAGCAGGACGGCATCGAGTGCCGCTTCATCTCCAACATCGACCCCAGTGACTGTGCGGAGAAGCTCTCCGGCCTGGATCCCGAGACCACGTTGTTCATCGTGGCCTCCAAGACGTTCACCACACTCGAGACGCTCACCAACGCTCGCATGGCGCGGGACTGGTTCCTCGCGGCGCTGGCGGACGAGGAGACCATCGACGGGTCGGCGGAACAGAAGAAAGAGGCCATAGCCAAGCACTTCGTGGCCGTGTCCACAGCCCTGGACAAGGTGGCGGAGTTCGGTATCGACCCCGAGAACGCGTTCGGGTTCTGGGACTGGGTGGGGGGACGCTACTCCGTCGACTCCGCAGTGGGCCTGGCAGTCGCGATCGCCGTCGGAGAAGACAACTTCCGTGACTTCCTGTCGGGTTTCCACGAGATCGACGAACACTTCCGTACAGCGGACCCGAACAGCAACGTGCCGCTGCTGATGGGGATGCTGAACGTCTGGTACGTGAACTTCTTCGACGCCCACAGCCACGCAGTGCTCCCCTATGCCCAATACCTGCACCGCTTTCCCGCGTACCTGCAGCAACTCACCATGGAGTCCAATGGCAAGTCCGTGCGTTGGGACGGCACACCGGTGACCACCCAGACCGGGGAGATCTTCTGGGGCGAGCCGGGCACCAACGGCCAGCACGCGTTCTACCAGCTGATCCACCAGGGCACGCGCCTGATCCCCGCGGACTTCATCGCGGTGGCCAACCCCGCCCACCCCGTCAGCGACGGGGACACGGACGTGCACGGACTGTTCCTTGCGAACTTCTTCGCCCAGACGGCTGCCCTGGCGTTCGGCAAGACGGAGGCGGAGGTGCGCGCGGAGGGCACCGCAGAAGAGGTGGTCACGGCTCGCATCTTCCAGGGCAACCGGCCCACCACCTCCATCATGGCCTCGGAGCTGTCCCCTTCGGTCGTAGGGCAACTCATCGCCCTCTACGAGCACATCACGTTTGTTCAGGGCATCGTCTGGGGCATCGACTCGTTCGACCAGTGGGGTGTGGAGCTCGGCAAGAAGTTGGCCCTCGAGATCTCACCGGCGGTATTCGGCGAGGCCGAGGTGCTGGCCAACCAGGACGGCTCCACCCAGTCGCTGGTGAGCTGGTACCTGGCCAACCGCAGTTGAGTACGACGCGGCGTGTGGTCGGCGGGCTCCTGGCGCCCACCGGCATTCTCGCCGGGGCCGTGGTGGGCAGCGCCCTCCACGTGCGACTGGTCTCCCGGGGGCGTCTCTTTGGCGTCGACGACGTCCCCGCGCGTCCGGTTGGCATGGTGCTGGGCGCCCGCGCCTACCCGCAACGCCCATCGCGCTTCCTCGCGGCCCGCCTGGACCTGGGCTTCCAGCTCTACGAGCGCGGCAAGGTGGAGCGGCTGCTGGTCAGTGGGGCTGGCCTGGCCTCCAGCCACCACGAGACGGCCGTGATGCGCGACTACCTGCTGGACAAGGGGGTCTCCCTCGGTGACATCCTCGAGGACCCGGGCGGTCTGGACACCTATGACTCCTGCGTGCGCGCCAGACGGGTCTTCGGCCTGGATGAACTGACGGTCATCTCGCAGGCCTTCCACGTGCCCCGTGCCATTGCCATCTGCCTGAGGGCAGGGATCGACGCGGTGGGTGTCGGCGACACCACGATGCGCCAGCATTCTCCGCGCAATTACCGCAAGGGCCAGGTGCGCGAATTGGCCGCCAACATCAAGATGGAGTGGGACACCCTCACCGCCCGCAATCCGAGCCATGGCCCGCGGGACGACTGAAACCCGACCCACCCGGTGCCTCTGGAGCCCTGCCCCGCTATTGTGGGAGAGCGACGGCCGCGCGAACGCTGGCAGCGTGTGTCCAAACTTCCGGCTGGCGCGAATGACCTTGTAGTCGAGTAGTTGTGGAGTTGCGGTGATGCAGACCCCTCACAGGGCGGCGCTGGTGGGTTGCGGTGACGTCTCGGTGGTGCACTTCGAGGCGCTGGAGAGCATCGAGGACGTCGAGTTGGTGGCGGTGGTGGACACCGACCCCGAAGCTGCGTCGCGTTCCAGCCAGCTCCAAGGCGTGCCTGGATACACCAACCTGGCCGAGATGCTGGAGAAGGAACGTCCCGACGTGGTGCACGTCGCCACCCCGCACGACCAGCACGTTCCGGTGATACTGGAGGCACTCGACGCGGGGGTCCACGTCCTCACCGAGAAGCCGCTTGCCCACAACCTGGCGGAGGCCGACAAGGTCATCGAGGCCGCCGCGAAGACGGACCTGAAGTTCGGCGTCTGCTTCCAGAACCGCTACAACCTGACCGCCCAGAGAGCCCAGGAGCTCCTCACCTCCGGTGAAGTGGGCGACGTGCAGGGTGGCGCCGGGACCGTGATCTGGACCCGCACCGCCGAGTACTACCAGGCCAAGCCGTGGCGTGGTGTGTGGGAGTCCAGCGGTGGTGGTCTGCTGATCAACCAGGCCATCCACACACTCGACCTGCTGCAGTGGCTGGTCGGCCCCGTCGGAGACGTGGACGGCACTGCGTACACCCGGATCTTCAAGGACGTCATCGAGGTGGAGGACACCGCCGAGATGGTGCTCAAACACACCAACGGTGTCCGCAGCGTCTTCTACGCCACACTTGCCCACGCCGTCGCAGACCCGGTGCTCGTCGAACTCGTCACCGACCAGGCCGTGATCCGGATCTGGGGCGACATGTTCATCAGCTACAAGGACGGCCGCCAGGAAGTGGTGAAAGAGCGCAAGGCGCCCTCGGCGGGTCGTTCCTACTGGGGGCTCTCGCACGAGTACCTGATCCGCGACTTCTACGAGAAGCTGCACGACCCGGAGCCGTTCTGGATCGGCGCCGAAGAGGGCCGCAAGACCCTGGAGATCATCGACAAGGTCTACCAGCAGAGCGGGATCCGCCCCTGAGACCCGGCCAGGCCAACGCAGCCGGCCCGGCGACGCGACCAGCATCGTCGGGGCGCTGGTCGCCATGGTGGGCGATCGTGCTCACGGTGATTGCGCTCATTCCGCCGGCAACGGTTCTGTTGGCGGGCATGCAACAGCTCTCTCTGGCCACGTCGGGGGGTTACATGAGCGAACTCGCGGCCCTGGTGGCACCGGTCCTCATTGCCCTGGGGGTCATGCTGATGGCACCCGGTGTCCTCTTCCTGATCGTGCGCAGGAAGTTTGCCTTTGTGTTCGCCATTGTCGTGGCAGCAGGGATCGTGGCGGTGGCGGTGAGCTGAGGTCAGTGCGTGGGGTGCCTTGAGGGGCACTCATCCCCTCCGTGGTCGGAGTCGAGCCCGGACGGCAGTGGGCCCTCCCCGCACGGGAAGGGCCCACTGGTTTGCCGATTGCCTCAGTTGCGTTTCTTTAGTTGCGCTCGGGGAACTTGCCCTCTTCGCGGATGCGCTCGTTCAGTGCGCTGAGGTACTCCTCTTCATTGCCCTCCAGCGGGACCTCCCGACCCAGCCAGCTGGACATGTGTACGGCGTTGGCCAGACGAACGCCACTGATGCCGTCGGCGCCCGGAGCGATCAGCGGGGTGCCGTCCAGAATGTTGGCGGCGAAGTTCTCCAGCACGCCGGAGTGCTGCTGGCCCCACACGGACTCGAAGTCCTCCACCTCCATGTCGTAGAGCTCGGAGGTGTCGAGCTTGCCCATGAACAGGTCGCGGACCTGGTCCATCCCCATGTTGGCGCTCAGCTCCTGCTCGTCCTGCTTGAGCCGCCACACGGTCAGCTTCTTGGAGTTGTCGACCACGATCTTGCCGCGGTCGCCGAGGATCTCGAAGCGGTCGGTGCCGATCAGGTCGTGGACGGCCGTGACGAAGGTGCCGGTGACCCCGTCGCCGAAGTCCGCCACTGCGGTGACCTCGTCCTCCACGACGATGTCGCGCCGGAACCCGTAGGAGACCTTGGCGAACACCGACTTGGGCACGCCACAGATCCACTGCCACAGGTCCAGCTGGTGGGGGGCCTGGTTGACCAGGACGCCGCCGCCCTCGCCGCCCCAGGTGGCGCGCCATTCACTCTGGTTGTAGTAGCCCTGGGGGCGCCACCACGTGGTGATGATCCAGTTGCTGCGACGGATGGCACCGATCTCGCCGTTGTCGACGATTTCCTTGACGCGCTGGTACAGCGGGTTGTTGCGCTGGTTGAACATGATGGCGAACGTCAGGTCGGGCTTGCTGGCCGCGAACTCGTTGAGTT
>CAZPSO010000007.1:0-25835 GCA_964588895.1 uncultured Tessaracoccus sp. | reverse complement strand
TGACCACGCGGGAATCGCCGGTGATGGGGTTGCCGACCAGCATCACGAGATGGGGTTGATCAGGAGTGGAATTCATCGGGTCCTCTGGGGGGAGAAGGGGTGCCGAGTCGATCATTGGACGCGTGCAGCTTCCAGAGTCTCGAACAGGTCATCAAGGCGATGCCGCCACGTCTGCTCCCGCTGGGCCCGCTCCAGTCCAGGGGCGCCGTCGCGGGCCAGGGTGATCAGGCCCTCGCGGATGGCCGCCGCCGAGCGTTCGCACGCGATGCCCACCTCCAGACCGGTGACGAACTCGGCGATCTCCATGTCGTCGTAGCACAGGATCGGGAATCCCCTCTCGATCTGGCTGATCGTCTTGTAGGGGAAGCTGCTGCGGGCGTAACTCCCGTCCAGGAGCACGGTTCCCACGCACCTGGGGGTTGGAGGGCGGTAGCGGTCGAGGGTGGTGTGCAGGATGCGGATGCGGTGAGCCTCCTCCACGTCGTGGCGCGCCAGCATGGCTCGCAGCCCGTCCACCTCCGCTTCACGCACGATGAAATCCGCCCTGAACTCCTCCGGGAGGTCGTGCAGGGCTCGCATGAAGGTGTCCATGACGTAGATGGAGTTGGCTCCACCCACGTACAGCACCGTGGTCTCACCACCCCCACCGGATCGGGGCGGAGTGACGTTGGCCGCAGTGACCGCAGGAAGCAAGGGTATGAAGGTGCGCTCCGGGTGGCCTGCGTTTCGGAGCAGTTTGTTGAACAGCCTGCCGGAACCGGCACTCGGCGCCGCGAGCGCATCCACCAGACCGGCGATTCCGTCGAGTTCTTCCGGCCCGTCCAGACGCATCTGGGCCAGCCATGTGCTGTCAGCCACATAACCCAGCTCGTCGACGAGCCAGTGGAGGTCGCGGACGAACCAGGCCGAGGCGGCACCCGTCGCCCGGACGTCCTCCAGAAAGGCCAGGAGTTCCACGCGCACGGCAGCGGGCGTGGGGGACGTGGAATTCTCCCCGTAGAAGCGCCGTAGAACCCGTCCGTCGGCCGTCATCTGCTGCAGCAGACGGCGGCGCCGCTGCAGGGCGTGCTCGGAGGGCGGGATGTAGAGCAGTGGACCCTCGGCCTCCATGTCCATGTAGGTGTTGCGGATCCGCATGGGGCGGGCGCCGTCAGACCGTTCCTCCAGCGAGGACACCGCGAAGTAGATGGAAAAGGGCTCGTCGGATTCCAGGACGGAGAGTTCCTCCAGGTCCGCCGGCACCTCGCGTCGGTTGGCCTGCAGCAGGAGATCCAGCCAGGTGGGGGCACTCGCTGCCGGCGGAGACTCCGGCGTGGATGGCGTCGGCGCGATCCCGGCCGGTTCCGGCTCCGGTTCGGGGTTGGGCTTCGCCACCATGTCCGTCAGGTGTTGTGCGATGGCCATGCCCCGGGCGATGTGGGCGTACCCCAGGCGTTCGTAGAGCCGGGAGTTGGCGATACTGGGCTCCACCACCACCCGATCGCTCTGCTGCGCCAACGCCTGGGCCACCGTCGCGTGGTGTGGCCCGTGGCCCACGAGCACTGCGTGGGAGAACCGTTTGAGGCGGGTGTTGACCGTTGTCTGGAGGGTGTTTCCCTGTTGCAGGTCCCACGCTCCGAACAGCGCGTTGATGTCCAGTGCCTCCACGTCCACGCCCACCTCCGTGCTGAGGTTCGCTGCGAACTCGTCGATGGTGTCTGTCATGCCCGCTGGATGGAGCAAGGCCACGCGTCGTGTCTCGTGGGCCACCAGGCTGGGTTTCACGTTGACGGGGAGCTGGGGGATGCGGAGGTGGGCAACGCCGGAGTTCTTCGCGGCGGCCTGTCCCATCTCGATGTCGTCAACCAGGAAGAGCCGGTCTGCGGTGCGGGCGAGCGCATCAAAGTCGCGGGTGGCGATGCCGTTGGCGGTGGAGAAGCCCAGGTCCGTGGACCACAGCAGGGGGATGAAGTCGCGCTCGAGGATGGCGCTGGCCATGCCGCAGGCCGGCAGTCCCGACGCCACGATGTGCTCGATCTGGTGCTGTTCCAGGAAGGAACGCATCTCGTTGCGGGCCATTCCCGACATGCGCAAGCGGGGGCCACCCATCCACAGGGGGGATCGCTGCCCGGTGTGGACCCAGCTGCCCAGGACGTCGTAGACGAAGACCTCCGCGCCGGCGTGCTGCAGGGCCTCGTGGAGCGCGCCCTCCGTGGGGCCGATGTTGCGCGTCATCAAAAGGATGTTGCCCATGTCAGTGGCCCTTCCGGTGGGGGACGAGGTTGAACAGTTCCAGTTCCCTGGCGACGGTGTTGTCCGCGCCGCTCTGACGGCGGACGCGCTCCGCGGCGGCTTTGGACAGGCGCAGGAACTTCTCCGGATGGTTCCACAGGTCCTCGATCCCGTCAGCCAGGGACTCGGCATCCTCGGCACCGGCGACGATGCCTGATTCGGCGTCGATGAACTCGGGGATGGCCATCACGAGGTTGGTGGCCGGCACCAGTCCCGAGGCCATGGCTTCGTCGCGGGCGACGCCATGCGTGTCGTGGCGCGACGGCACCAGGAAGATGCCATGGCGCTTGTGGAGACGGGCCACCTCCTCCTGCCTGACGAACCGCTGGTCGATGGTGACGTTGGGGAAGTGCCCCAGCTGCTGCTGGAACTCGTGGAAATGTTGGCCGTCGCCCACGATGGTGACCTGTGCCTTGTCCCAGTGTCGGGAACGCGACAGACGCTGCACGATCTTGATGGCCATGTCATGCCCGTACTTGCGGGCGCTGGCGCTGCGTACCCACAGCAGGTGGAAGCGTTGCTCCGCGTCCTTCGGCTGGTAGGTGAACAGGTCGGAATCGATGATGTTGTGGATGACATGGGTGCGTCGGGGTGGGAAGACCAGCCCGAGATCATCCATGGCCCCGCCCTTCCACCAGTTGGAGACGAAGATGTAGGACGCGGGCGCGTGGGGGTGATTGACCACGGTGCGCCAGAGGCGCTGCAGGTCGATGGCCCGGTCGATGGCGCGGTCCAGGTGGTTGCCCGTCGGGTAGTTGGAGGCGTAACGGATCCAGCGGCTGGACTCGTAGCCGTGGAAGAACAGGTGGAAGTTCAGCTCCGCCAGCGAGGGCTCGATTCCTTCCCAGATGTCGGGGTTGAGGAAGTGGACGCTGGCGCTGGTGTAGGAGCGACGGCGCAGCAACTCGACGATGTCGGCGCTGGTGCCGGACAGCACGCGGACGCCGTCGTAGTCATAGACCCCGGCTCCCGCAGAGGGTCCGGCGGCGACCACGTCCACGTGGATGCCCGCAGCCTGGTAGGACTTCACGCGACGGTGCACGAAGGCGTTGCTGTGCTCACGCCCGGGCGCCACGTAGTCGTTGGCCACCACGAGGTGCGCGACGCCTGCCGGTTCCGGGGAGCCGGCCAGGTACTCATCCACCAGCAGCTCGGGCTCCAACGGCGCCTCGATCTCGACGTGGAGACCGTGGGCCTCCCGGATCTCCGCGAGTTCGTCCCGGAGCTGGTCAGCCTGGTCCATCGACTCGAACAGCCGCTCGCGCAGCGCCTCGTTCTCCAGCGCCAGCATGGGAAGCACCTCGTCCGGCTCATATGAACTTCCCACCAGCTCCGGGGTGATGTTCAGCACTTCCGTCACGCTGGGAAGGATGGTGATGTCCGGCCTCGTCTCGGGAGTGGTCTGCTGCCGGGTGGTTCGTGCGCGGAGACGCCGCACCAGACGTTGGGCCCGAGTAGGGATTCGCTTGTACACCCACCTCAACGGTGCGCGGAAGGGGATGGGCAAAGCCTTGGTCCTTTCGTCCAGCGGGTGACTCCCACCGCTTTCGGGGTTGCTGCCACCGGACAGCTCCTCGAAAACGGGTGCTGGGTACCGCTCCATCTTGGCACACTGCGTCTGAGCGAACCGGAGGGCGGGCGGTCCCGGCGTCCGTCCATCCATCACGATGGACAGGTCCCGTCCCGAATCGGACTGAAGGGAATGGGGCGATAGACTGGCGAGCGCTTGTGACGCTCCCCAGGAGGACAGACGTGAAGATCGCAGTTGTGGCGCTGGGCAAGATCGGCCTCCCGTTGGCGGTGCAGTTCGCCGATACTGGGCACCAGGTGATCGGTTGCGATGTGAACCAGGCGGTTGTAGACATCGTCAACAGTGGCACCGAGCCGTTCCCCGGAGAGGCGCACCTGGCGGAGAAGCTGTCCGCCGTCGTGGGCGACGGCCGGTTGCGGGCCACGACGGACACGGCTGCAGCGGTGGCGGAGTCCGAGGCTGTGGTGGTTGTGGTTCCGTTGTTCGTGGACGAGACGGGCACCCCGGATTTCGCGTGGATGGATGATGCGACGCGCTCCATCGCGGAAGGCCTGAAGCCGGGCACGTTGGTGGTGTACGAGACCACGTTGCCGGTGGGGACCACCCGTACCCGGTGGAAGCCGATGCTGCAGGAAAGTTCCGGGCTGGTGGAGGGTACCGATTTCCATCTGGTGTTCTCCCCGGAGCGCGTGCTGACCGGGCGGGTGTTCGAAGATTTGCGGAAGTACCCCAAACTGCTCGGCGGACTCTCGGCGGAGGGGGCCCGGGTGGCGCAGGAGTTCTACGAGGCGGTGTTGCAGTTCGATGAGCGTCCCGACCTGGAGCGCGGCAACGGGGTGTGGGACCTGGGCTCGGCGGAGGCCGCGGAGATGGCGAAGCTGGCCGAGACCACGTACCGGGACGTCAACATCGGGTTGGCCAACCAGTTCGCCCGGTTCGCCGGGGACCACGGGATCGATGTGTACCAGGTGATCGAGGCGTCGAACTCGCAGCCCTACAGCCACATCCACCGGCCCGGTATCGCTGTGGGTGGGCATTGCATCCCGATCTATCCCCGGTTGTACCTGTGGACCGACCCGCAGGCCTCGGTGGTGGAGGTGGCCCGGTCCGCGAACGCGGCGATGCCGGCGTATGCCGTGGAGTTGGCCGAGAAGGCCGAGGGGGCCCTGGAGGGCAAGCGGGTGGCGGTGCTGGGTGCCTCCTACCGTGGTGGGGTCAAGGAGACCGCGTTTTCCGGGGTGTTCCCGGTGGTGGCCGCGCTGCGCGCCAAGGGCGCCCACCCTGCGGTGCACGATCCCCTCTACAGCGATGAGGAACTGACCCAACTTGGTTTCACTCCCTATCACCTGGGCGATGAGACCGATCTGGTGATCCTCCACACCGACCACGCCGCCTACCGTCAATTGACCGCCGCCCAGGTGCCTGGTGCCGCCACCATCGTCGACGGCAGAAACGCCCTGGACCCCGACAACTTCCCCGAAGCCAACCTGGTCGTCATCGGAAAGGGAGCCAGCAGCCGATGAGCGGTCCCAGGGTGGTCATGTTCCGGCACGCTCCTGTCGACATCGACTCCCGCGTGAAGAAGTTCGCCACCACCCTGCACCGTGCGGGGTACGAGCCCATCATCATCTCGCTGGAGCCGGTGGGTGGCGCCCAGGGAGAGTTCACCCTCGGTGGGCGCATCCGGGTGATTCGCGTACCCATTCGCCCGCTGCCGCAGCTTGAGCGGCCCGCGAATGCCGTCGAACACCGGCGCCGCCTTCACCGCCAGCGAAAGGTTCACCGCTCCCGCATCTCGGGGCCAAACCTCTCCTCCGCCAAGTCGCTGGCCAAGTGGGCGGTCACGAGCACCAGGGTGGTGGTGTCGAAGACGCGCGAGGTGGCTGCCCACCTGCGTTACGCGGCCCGCCAGCACCGTGCGGTGCGCTCCGGCCGCAGTGACCCTTTCCTCAACGCAGGCGTGGAGTTGCACCTGCCGGTGGTGCTCGACATCGCCAACACCCTGACAGACCTGCTGGTCGAGTTGTCCCCGGATGTTCTGCACGCCCATCACCCCCAGGTGTTGATGGCCACCCGCGACGCGTTGCAGCGGTTGCGGGCCGGGGGCAAGGACGTCAAGTTCTACTACGACGCCCGCGAGAACTTCGCCGGAATCCCCGATCTCGAGAAGGGGCAGCGGGCCGCCCACGAAGCCCTCGTCGGGTCGGAACGTGCCCTGATCGGACAAGCCGACGCCGTTTCCACCGTCTCCGAACCGATTGCCGAGGTGCTGAAGGACACCTACGCACTGCGGGAGCTTCCGTCGGTGTTCCTGAACATGCCGCCGCTCGCCCCGTTCGGCGGCTCGGTGACCATCCGTGAGGCTGCGGGCCTCGGCCCCGACGTGCCCGTGGTGCTGTACTCCGGGACCATGAGTTGGGCCCGCGGGATGGAGACCATCATCCGGGGCATCGAATTCTTGCCCGCTGATGCGCATCTGGTGATCGTCTCCGTGCCCCTCCCACACCCGATGATCCCGAAGCTGGAGGCGCTGGCCGAGGAACGCGGCGTGATGCACCGGCTGCACTTCGTCGGTCCCGTCAGTCAGGACGAACTCCTGCACTACCTCTCCGGTGCGGACCTGGCCGTCCACCCCCTCCCCGGTGGCTCGCCCAACCACGATGCGGCCATGCCCAACAAGCTGTTCGAGTACCTCCACGCCGGCCTTCCCCTGGTGGTCTCCGACGCGAAGCTGATGGCCGGGTTCGTCCGCGACAACAGTGTGGGACGGGTGTTTGCCTCGGAGGATCCCGAGTCGTTCGGCCGCGAGGTGGGCGCCGCATTGGGTGAGTCCTATGGTGAACAAGTCTCAGAGGTGGCGGCCCGCTACTCATGGCAGGCGCAGGAGGAGGCCATCGTGGCCAGGTACAACCAGCTCACCGGCTTTGATGGCCACGTCCCGTCGACGGATGAGCCATTCGGCTCCCTCGACGTTCACGCCGCCGACTGATCAACGACTCCGGCCATCCGGTGTGGATCAATGGTCGATGAGCGCCTGGATGGCACGCTCCGACGCATTGCCGTCGCCGTAGGGCTCAGCGCGTTCCGCTGTGGGAACGGGGCGCACCATCACGTCAGCCAGCCGCACCAGATCCGGGTCCAGGATGTTCCAGCCGTCCTCCAGCGTCTCCACCCACTCGGTCTCCGTGCGGATGGTGGTGGTGGGAGTGCCCAGCAGGAAGGCCTCCTTCTGCAGGCCCCCTGAGTCGGTG
The DNA here is from genome assembly GCA_964588895.1 of uncultured Tessaracoccus sp. Taxonomy (GTDB): domain Bacteria; phylum Actinomycetota; class Actinomycetes; order Propionibacteriales; family Propionibacteriaceae; genus Arachnia. Next base: position 18,782 of record CAZPSO010000007.1, on the reverse strand, counting down.
ACCACCCCGGCAGCGGCCATGACGGCACGCACCATCTGCGGGTAGGCCAAGGGATCGGTGGCGAACAGGTTGCCGGCGCTCAGGTCAAGGCCATGCTTGCCGGCCAGCGCCACGAGGCGAGGGTGCGCCAGCAGCACCACCGGCATCTCCGAACCCTGCAGGGCGGTCAGGATGGCTCCCAACCGGGCGGGGTCGTCGGTATTGTCCGCGCGGTGGATGGTGGCGAGCACGAACGGCTCGTTGCCGTCGACGCCTTCGGGAACCTCCACCTCGGTGCTGGCCACGGCGTCCCGCGTGGCCAAACACACGTCGGTCATCACGTCGCCGATCAGCAGGGTGCGTTCCGCCAGCCCTTCGGCTGCCAGGTGCTGCACGGCCACCTCGGTGGGCGCCAGGCACAGGTCGGCCAGGTGATCCGTGATCACCCGGTTGTGTTCCTCCGGCATCCGGCGGTTGAACGACCTGAGCCCCGCCTCCAGGTGGGCGAGCTTCACATGCATCTTGGCAGCGCCCATGGCGGCAGCCGCCGTGGAGTTGGTGTCCCCGTAGGCCAGGACCCAGTCGGGCTGGTACTTCTCCAGCACCTCGTCCATGTGGATCAGCATCGCGCCGGTCTGCCGGCCGTGGGTCCCCGACCCGACGCCCAGGTGCGCGTCGGGCTGGGGGATCCCCAAATCGCGGAAGAACACGTCGGAGAGCAGCGGGTCATAGTGCTGCCCCGTGTGGACGATGATGTGCTCCACGTCCGCGTGCGCCCCGGCAGCACGGGCGATGGGGCCAAGTTTCACGAACTGGGGACGGGCCCCCACCACACTCATGATCTTCACCCCGTCAGTCAACCACACCCGCCAGCGCCCGGGCCGTTGCGGCCAGGGGGCTGCGATAGGTTTGGGGCCATGCGACGACCGGACCTGACAGTGTTCACGCCCTGGTACCCGTCAGTGGGCAACCCCGTCCTGGGCAACTTCGTGGCCGAGTGGAGCCGGTTGGCCGCCGATCGTCGCAATGTGCGCATCGTCAACGCCGTCGAATGGCCCGGTGGCCCCTCCGGCCTCGTGGAGGCGCACCTGCCCGAGTTCAGGGCGCTCATCAGTCGGATGGCCCGAGCCGGGGCGCTCGATGCCGTCGGCTCCTTCGGGACCATCACCCGCATCCCCAACGCGCTGGTCACCGGCTGGCCGGTTCCCCGGCGTGCCAACACCGCCGTCGACGCCATCCGCGATGCCCTGCCAGACCTGCAGTCACCCGTGATGCATGGCCACGTGGGCTACTTTGGTGGACTGGCTGCGGCGCGGCTGGCGCGGCCCGAGACCCGGGTGGTGGTGACGGAGCACTCCACGGAGTTGGCCAACGTGCTCGCCACTGACCAGGGGCGCGAGATCTACGCCGAGGTGCTCGAGCGGGCGCACCGCCTCACCTGCGTCAGCGGGTTGGTGCGCCAGCAGATCCTCGACGTGCTACCCGGGTACGCCGACACCGTGGAGGTGGTGCCCAACCCCGTGAACCTCCTGGATGCCGAGCGGCGACACGACAAGCCCGTCACCCTCGACAAGTGGGTCTTCGCGGGCGGCCTGATCGAACGCAAGGGTGTCCTCCGCCTGCTCGAGGCCTTCATCGCCTTCGCCCGCACCCGTCCCGAGGCCACGCTCGACCTCTTCGGCGAGGGCGCCTTGCGCGACCAGCTGCAGGACCGCGTGCGCGAACACGGGTTGCAGGGCCGCGTCGTGCTTCACGGGGCGGTACCGCGATCCACGCTGCTGGCCAGCCTGCCGAAGTTCGACGTGCTGCTCGCCCCCAGCGTCTACGAGACCTTCCATCTGGCCGTTCCCGAAGCCGTGGCGGCCGGGCTCCCCGTGGTGGTCACCCGCAGCGGAGGACCCGAGGAGGCACTGGGACAGACCCGACGCCTCTGCGCGGAATTCGTTGACGTGAACGACGATGGCGACGAACTGCTGGCTGCCGTGCACCGGCTCGAGACACGCCTGCCGGAGCTCGACCTTGACGCCGCCCGAGCCGAGCTGGATGCGCGGTTCGGCCCGGCGGCCATCCGAAACAGGTTGGCGGATCTTTACGGCGAGGAGGGCTGGGGCGAGGTCCCCAGCATCCCGGCAGCGCCGATGATGGACTACCGTCCGCAGCCGGAGCGGCTGGTGGTGTTCGCGCGCCGCACGTGGCGGTCGGGGGCCGTCGAACCGCAAGTGGCGCTGGCCAGACGCCACGGCCTGTCGGTCACCACCGTCGGGGTGCCCCAGCCGAAGGCGCCAAGCAGGAAACCCACCCTGGCGCAGCGGGCGGTCCGCAAGCTGCGACGCATCGCCGTCGGCCTGCTGCCCACACGGCCCCCGGCACTGGAGCGGAGCCAGACCGCCAAGCCCACCGTCGCGATCCTGGGCGACTTCACGTCGGCGTCGGACGCCGCCGCTCACTGGGACCGCCATCCCGACGTGCCCATCACCCCGGAGCTGGACCCCACCCTCCTTGGCGCTGCCCCGGTGGATGCCACGTAGGCCTTGCGCGTGGCCCCCGCAGTGTCGGACGATGGGGCGACATCCAGATCAAAGGAGCCACCTTGAGCCCGCACGATTCTGATCACATGCGACGCATCCGCGAGGAGGAGGCCGGCGCCCGGCACCAGGATGAGGTGGAGGCGGCGTTGGCCGACCGGGAGGGCCCGGAGCAGGAGGAGGAGGCGCCCGACGCGGCGAGCGGTCCACTCGCAGAAGAAGGCGAGGCGGGCGACAGGTCCCTGCTCAGCGAGGACTTGACCAAGGTCCTTCAGGAGCGCAAGAACTTCGAACCGGACCCCGAGGTGCAGGAGGCGCTGCGGGGGCTGCGTGAGATCCCGGTACGCGAGGCGCTCGACGAGACCTGAGGCCGTTCACAGGACCTTGCCGAAGAACTCCCTGGTGCGGGCCTCGCGTGGGTTCCCGATCACCTCGGCGGGCGTCCCGCGCTCGACGATCTCGCCGTCGTCCATGAACACCACCTGATCGGCCACCTCACGGGCGAATCCGGCTTCGTGGGTGACCACGATCATCGTCATGCCGGATCCCGCGAGCTGCTTCATCACGCCCAGCACCTCGCCCACGAGCTCGGGGTCCAGGGCAGAGGTGGGTTCGTCGAACAGCATCAGCTGCGGGTCCATCGCCAACGCACGGGCAATCGCGACGCGCTGCTGCTGGCCACCCGAGAGCTGGGCGGGGTAATGGTGGGAGCGGTCCTGGAGTCCCACGCGCTCGAGCAGCTCGTCTGCACGCCGCCGGGCCTCGGCCTTCGACATCCGGCGCACCTGCAGCGGCGCCTCCATGACGTTCTCGAGCGCAGTGAGGTGGGGAAACAAGTTGAAGCGCTGGAAGACCATTCCGATCTTCGAACGTTGGCGGGCGACATCCTTCTCCGGGCGGCGGTGCAGCACCCTGCGGTCTTCCTTGGTGACCTCACGCAGGCCCATGAGTTCGCCGTCCACCTCCAGGCGGCCGGCGCTGATGTGTTCCAGTTCGTTGATGCAGCGCAACAGCGTGGACTTCCCGGACCCCGACGGACCGAGCATGACGCACACCTCGCCGGGCTGGACCTCGAGGTCGACGCCCTTGAGGACATGCAGTTCACCGAAGAACTTGTGGACCCCCTGGATCCTCACCATCGGCTTCACGGTGTCACGTCCATGAAGGGGGCGCCCTTGGCGGTGCCCGCGTTCAGGATGGCCTGTTGGCGTTTGCTCATGCCCCGCACCCGGCCCGGGCGCACGTCGCTGCCGTCGAAGCCCTTGCCGTAGTAGGTCTCGAGGCGGGCCTGGCCCACCATCAGCACTGACGTGATCACCAGGTAGTGGATGGCGGCCACGATCAGCAGCGGGACGGGCAGGAACAGTTGGTTGCCGATGGCATTGGTGACGAAGGTCAGCTCGCTCATGAACGGCACGGCGAGCACGAGCGAGGTGGTCTTCAGCATCGAGATGGTCTCGTTGCCGGTGGGCGGCACGATCACGCGCATGGCCTGCGGAAGGATGATGCGACGCAGGGTGGTGGAGCGCTTCATGCCCAGCGCGGTGGCGGCCTCCCATTGGCCCTTGTCGATGGACTTGAGACCGGAGCGGACAATCTCTGACAGGTAGGCCCCCTCGTTCAGGCCCAGCCCGAGGACGGCGGCCATCAGCGCATTGATGACGTCCTGGGTGCTGATGGACCAGAACTCGGGCCCGAACGGCACGCCGATCACGATCCGCGGCCACAGCACCGCCACCAGGCCCCAGAAGACCAGCTGCGTGTAGACGGGGGTACCGCGGAAGAACCAGATGTAGGCCCACGCCACACCACGCAGCACCGGGTTCGTGCTCATCCGCATGATGGCGGTGGTGACTGCCAGCAGGATGCCCAACGCCATGGCCGCCGCCGTCAGGGTCAGCGTCCAGCGCACTGCCCTCAGCACCCGGGGGTCGAACAGGTACTCGAAGACCGTGGCCCACCGGTAGTTCGGGTTGGTGAACAGGTCGCTGACCAGCAGGGCGGCGAACAGCAACACGATGGTTGCAGCCACCCACGTGCCCGGCCGGGGAACGGGCCGGGCACGGATCAGCTGCGGATCGCTGGCGCGGGGCTCCGACATGTCAGGGGTGCACCTCGGCGGTGGTCAACACCGCGTCCTCGGTGCCCCAGTTCTCCATGATGGCTTCCCATGTGCCGTCATCCATGAGGTGCTGCATGGCGGCACGCAGGGCCTCGGTCAGCTCCTCGTCGTTCTGGGCCACGACGATGCCCTGCGGGGCGGCGTCGCGGATGCCGCCCACCACCTCCACCTGGTCACCGGTCAGCGCGGCGGCGTAGTCGGCCACGGTGGAGTCGGCGTAGAAGGCGACCACCTTGCCGCCGATCAGGTTGGTGGTCACATCCGACTGGGAGCCATAGACCAGCACGTCGATGGCTTCCTCGCCGGCGGCCTCGCAGTCCTCGGTGAACATGGCCAGTTCCTCCTGCTGCCACGTGCCGTTCTGCACACCGATCGTCAGGCCGCACACCGCGTCGGGATCGAAGCCCTCGGGGTTGCCGGCCTGGACCGCATAGGAGGAGCCCACCATGACGTAGGAGATCATGTTGTAGCTGGCGGTGCGCTCCTCGGTGATGGTGAACGAGGAGATGCCGATGTCGTAGAGGGTGCCGATGCCGGACAGCAGTGTCGCGAACTCGGCGGCCGCCACCTCGGTCTCCACCCCCAGCACGCGGCCCAGGGCCTTGCCCAGGTCGACGTCGTAGCCGATGGCGGTTTCCAGGTCCTCTGCCCGGAACTCGGCCGGCGCGTAGTCGATGGCGGCGCCGATGGTCAGCGTGCCCTTGTCCTGGATCTCTTGGGGCAGCAAGGCTGCGATCTCATCCACCTTCTCCACCCCGGAGACGTCGTAGGTGCGGTCCGTGTCGACGGCCGCGGGCGCATCGGTGCCGCCGTCGGTGGCCTCGCCCGGGGCGTCGGGGGAGCAGGCAGTCAGGGCGGCAAGGGCGGCGATCACGCCAGCGGCCAGAAGACGACGCATGGTGGTTTCCTTTTCACTTGTTCAAGGGGGTCAACTGACGGGATTTTACGCCACCGGTGCCGGTTCATCGAATCCGGGCCCTCGCCGTGCGACCGTGCCTCAGGTGCCGGTGTCGATCTCCCAGCCCTCGAGCCCGAGGGACACGCTGATGGCGTCCCGGATGCGGGGGCCGTGCTCGGTGAGGTCCACGCCGGTATCCAGCCAGGTGACAATCGCTCCCTGTTCGAGCGTCAAACGGGTGATCACCCCGTAGGTCATCAAAGGGCCCAGGGTTCCCGGGGCGGACGTGACGCTGCCGACGGGCAGGTCGCTGGTGTCGGTCACCCACCTGACGACGTGGCTCTGGCCGTCCACCTTCTCGGGGTGAATGGGTCGCTTCCTCATGCTTCCGAGATTACAGTCCTGCCCGCCGTTTCCATCGGTTGCTAGAATCCGGTACCGGAGCCCGGACAAGAGGGCTCGCGGACGAGGGAGCAGTACCCGCACCACGACAAGACTGACTCAGGAAGATTCATCATGGCGTGGATCGTGTTGATCCTCTCCGGCGCCCTCGAGTCCGTGTGGGCAGCAGCGCTGTCCGCATCTCGCGGATTCAAGCGCCGCAAGCCCGTTGTCGTTTTCCTCGTCGCCATGACCATCAGCGTCGGCGGTCTGGCCTGGGCCATGCAGTTCATCCCCACCGGGACCGCCTACGCGGTGTGGGTGGGCATCGGGGCCACTCTCACCGTCATCTACGGGTTCATCAGCAAGCAGGAGAAGCCCACCAAAGCGCGCATCCTGCTGCTCATGCTCCTGGTGGGCTCCATCATCGGCCTGCAGGTGGTGAGCTGAATTGCCGTGGCTGATCCTCATCATCAGCGCGCTCTTCGAAGCCGTCTGGGCGTCGGCGCTCGGTATGTCCAACGGGCTCCGCGAGCCGGTGCCCACGGCCGTGTTCGTGGTGGCGAGCATCATCAGCCTCTATGGCTTGGGCAGGGCGGTCAAGCACATCCCGATCGGCACGGCCTACGCGGTGTGGACGGGCATCGGCGCAGCACTGACCGTGATCTATGCAGTCGCCACCGGCACGGAGGTGCTCTCCGTGGCCAAGGCGATCTTCCTGGTGGGCATCGTCGGTTCCGTGATAGGGCTCAAGCTGGTGCCGGGTGACGAAGCCGAACGGGTTGCCGGGCACGCCGCGATCGACAGCGACTGACCCGGCCCCACCGTCAGTGGACCAGGATGATCTTGCCCACGTTGTCGCCGCTGTCCAGGAGTTCGTGAGCGCGGCGGACCTCGTCGAAAGGGATCCTGGTCTCGGGCGCGGGCCTGATCCTGCCGTCGCCGATCATGGGCCACACGGTCTCGGCCACGCGCTGGCAGATCATGGCCTTCTCCTCGGTGGGACGAAAGCGCAGGGAGGTGGCGGTGATCGTCCCCATCTTCTGCAGCAGCAGGCCAAGGTTCAACGTCCCCTTGGTGCCCCCCTGCAATCCGATGACCACCATCCGCCCACGGCGCGCCAGGGCCTTGACGTTCATCTCCAGATACTTGGCGCCCATGATGTCGAGCAGCACGTCCGCGCCGCGTCCTCCCGTCGCCTCGTGGAGTTCCTTGACCCAGTCGGTGTTGTAGTTGAGGCAGATGTCGGCGCCGTGGGCCCGGCAGTGGTCGAGTTTCGATTCGGTACCCGCGGTGGTGGCCACCGTGCACCCCAGCGCCTTGCCGTATTGGATGGCGAAGGTGCCGATGCCCCCCGCGCCACCGTGACTCAGCAGCGTCTCGCCGGCCTTCAAATCCGCCACGTCCATGTTGGACACAACGGTGGCCGCCACTTCCAGCAGACCGGCCGCGGTCACCAGGTCCACACCGGGCGGGAGCGCGATCAGCTGCCCTTCGGGGGCCACGAAGTGTTCTGCGTATCCGCCACCCGAGAGCAGCGCCACCACCTCGTCGCCCGGTTTCCACGACGTGACGCCCTCGCCCAGGGAGACCACCACTCCGGAGGCCTCCAGCCCGATGGTCTCGGTGGTGCCCTTCGGCGGGGGGTAGAGGCCCCGACGCTGCAGGATGTCGGCGCGGTTGACGCCCGAGGCGACGGTGCGCACCAGCACCTCGCCCGCACCGGGCTCTGGTGTCTCGATGGTGCCCACCGTGAGGGCATCGACGTCTCCGGGCTGATCAACAATGATGGCTCGCATGGCATCAGCCTAGCCGCGGCGACTAGCTCCGATAGCCGGGCCCTCGTGCAGTGGTGGGGTGGTTGGCCAGCGGTCGGTCTCGCTGGCGAAACCCGTCAGGTCGGCCAGGGAAGGTCGCGGGCGGAGGTGAAGGTGCGGCGGGTGCCGTCCACCGGGTCGTCGAACGACAGGGTGTGCGCCAGCAGCCCGAGTGGCGTGGAGAAGTCGTCGATGTCCACCTTCTGCACCACCGGGTAGAGCGGGTCGCCGGCCAGGGGGAGGCCGATCTGCGTGAAGTGGGCCCGGATCTGGTGGGTTTTGCCCGTCAGCGGCCGGACGGCGTAACGCGCCCATGAACCGCGTACCTCCAGCACATCGATCCGGGTGGTGGCGTTGGGCGGCAGGTCCAGCGTCTCCGCCTGCATCGTGCCGACCCGCTTGACCAGGTGCGAGGTGACAGTGCGCGGGAACTCCAGCGACGGGTCGTGCGGGGCCAGCGCGTGGTAAAGCTTGCTGGTGGCCTGGTCCGTGAAGATGGAATGGTAGGCGGCGCGCCAGCGCTTTTGGGTGGTCATCAGCAGCACGCCTGCCGTGCCACGGTCCAGGCGGTGCGCCGCGGAGAGTTCCGGAAGCTCCAGCATGGTGCGGGCCTTGACCACGGCGCTTTGCAGCACGTGCCTGCCACGGGGGATGGTGGACAGGAAGTGCGGCTTGTCGAGCACGACGATGCGTTCGTCGCGGTGGAGCACGACGAGTTCGCCCGGCACCTCGGCCTCCTCCCGCAATCGGCGGTGGAACCACACGAAGGTGTGGGGGCGATAGACCTCCCGCCCGGTCCAGGCGCGGCCACGGTCGTCCACGAATGCGCCGCCGGCCAGCATCCCGTCCACGTCGTCGCGGGCAGGGCCCAGCTTCTCGAGCAGGAAGTCGCGCATGGTGGGCCACGGCAGCGCGTTGTCGGGATCTCGGTCGGGTGTGCGCACCCACGCGGCCTGCAGGCCGTGTCGAGGGGGTAACGGTGAAGGTCCGGGCATGGCCCTGCCAGCCTACCGGCGGCCGAGGCGCTACCATGGTGTGGCTGCCTGCGCAGTGCGGGCGAGGTCGCATAGTGGACTAGTGCAGTCGCCTTGAAAGCGACCGAGGTGCAAGCCTCCGTGGGTTCGAATCCCACCCTCGCCGCCACGTCACCCGGTCGGAGCGCCCACCCCGGCCACCAGCTGGCGGAGGTCTTCAGCTCGGTACCCGGGCCAGCCGTGCAGAACCTCCAGCCACTGCGACGGGATGGCCGCCGCTCCCCACCTGGCCCCCAACAGGCCCCCCGCGATACTGGCGACGGTGTCCGTGTCGTTGCCTGCCCGCACCGCGTTGGCCAGGGCGAGTTCGAAGTGCCTGGGTGGTGAGTCCCGGGGCACCGGAGTCTGGATGATTGCCGCCCAGGCTGTTTGTAACGCCTCCACCACCCACCCGTTGCGGGTGAAGGAGCTGGCCGGGCGGGTCTCGGCCTCCTCCAGTCGGGCTCGCCAATAGGAGGCACGGTCGTGCGGGAGGTGTTCCAGGGCGAGATGGACGCCGTCGAAGTCCTGGTGCTCGATGGCATGTGCAACCGCCAGGCTCCAGATGGTGCACGCCTCGGAGGCGATGGGATTCCCATGAGTGAGTTCCGAGATGGCGGTGGCGGCCCGGACGATGGCTGCGGGGTTCAGGTCGGCCAGCGCAACGGGTGCGGTGCGCATCAGGCTGCCGTTGCCGGCGCTGTCCGGATTGCGGATCATGAACCACCGGCTGGCCTCACGCAACCCGGCCGCGTCGCGTGTGGTGGCACTGTTCAACACCACGCTGGCCTGGCTTCCGATGTCCCGCGGGCCGGAGAGCAACCAGCCGAACCAACCGTCGGCGATGCTGTCGAGACCCTCCGGGCTGGTCAGTTCGTGACCCGCGTGGATGGTCTCCGCGATGGGTACAGCCATGCTGGTGTCGTCGGTCCACTCGCCCGGGGCAAACCCGAAGGGGCCTCCGCCGACCATGCCGACGGTAGCTTGGGGCGCCATGGGTGCCCCGAACTCGTAACCGGCACCCAGCGCATCCCCACAGGCAGAGCCCAGCAGTGTCCCCATCGCGCGATCCGTGGAAACCTCGATGGCTTTCATCTTCTCGTCCCTCCTTCAGTCCTCAGGGCATGCGGGCACACCCATGACGTGGACCAGGGACCGGCAGCGCCGCCGGGAGGGGAATTTCCCTTGTCGTGAGGCACACACTACGGCCCGCGACCGCTCGGTGTGGTGGCATCCGCATACCGGGCGGGCACCGGTAGGCTTCAGCCATGCAGGACACGCGCTACATCATCACCCCCCGCCCCCCGGTCCGGGGGCTCCTCACCGCCGCCATCCTGAGCGTGCTGGGGGCGGGACTGCTGGTGGTCTCCATCGCGCTCGACTGGCATGCCGCGGTGGGGGTGCTCGGGGGAGTGTTGCTGTTGGTGGGCATCATCCTGATGGTCATTGGATTCGTCTCGATGCGTACCCGACGCTCCGAGCTCCTGTTCACCTCTTCGGGCTACGAACTCAACGGCCCCGGGGGGGTGCAAAAAGGTTCGTGGAAGGGCGTGAGCAGGGTGACCCAGTCCACCACCTCACGGCGCCTGACCATCACCAATTCCAAGGGTCGTCGGACCCAGTTGGTCTTCGCGCCCGGAGCGCAGGCCCAGTTCGAGCAGATGCTCTCCGACATGGTCGAGCGCCTCGACCGCGTCAAGGGCTATCGCAACCTCTGATCCGCTCTCGCTCACTCCGGCTCGGGGTTGTAGGCGCACGCGTCGCTGACCACCTGCGCACCATCGGTCACGGTGGGGGAGGCGCTGGCGCTGGGCAGACCCTCCTCGGGTGATTGCGTGGGGCTGGGTGACGAGGTGGGGGTTTGCGCCTGCTCCGGGGTGGCCGTCTCCTGCGGCTGTTCGCCGGAGGTGGTTCTGAGGCCATCCTCCACCGACTGGCGCATGGTCTCGAAGTCCGGGTTGTTGTAGTCGTAGCCGTTGACACCGGGGGTGAAGACCACGCGGGTCACATTGGCGGCCTGCACCCGCAACGAGAGGTCGACGATCGGCCGCAGCACGTGCTGCGGGATGTCGGTGAGCACCATGTTGGCCGACGCCGCGGCAATGCCCTCGAAGGAGCGCAGCATGGTGGAGGGGTTGGCCTGCTCGATGATGGCGTCCACCAGGCATGACTGGCGCGCCATCCGGTCGTAGTCGCTGGTGGTGCTTCGACTGCGGGCATACCAGAGGGCCTCGTACCCACCGAGGTGCTGGTTGGGTCCCGGCTCAAGCCAGCCCGTGGGAGGCCGGCCGCTGGTGTCCCCGCCGATGGGCAGTCGCTGGTTGATGTTGACCACCACGCCACCCATGGCATCGATCAGCGCTTGCAGGCCGTCCATGTCCAGGAGCACGAAGTAGTCCACGCTGAGCCCGGTGACTCCCTCCACACCCTGCTTCAGGGCTTCGGCGCCCCGGTAGGTCTTGCCCTCGAACAGGTGGGGATAGCCAGTGTCGACGCGCTCCCACAGCGCGTTGATGAACCACTCGGCACGATCGCCCTCCCCGCGGAAGCCCCGGGGGAATTCCTCGCCCATCTCCGAGTCCTCCGGGAAGGGGGTGTACTGGAGGTTGCGGGGAATCTGGATGATGGTGGTGTCGCCGCTGGCGGTGTCGATGGAGGCCAGCATGATGGTGTCGGTGCGGATGTTCAGTGATTCGTCGCGCGTCGAGGCCCCGTCGGCGCCGAGCAGCATCACGTTGAGGCGTGGGATGTCGTCCCACGGGTCCTGTTTGGCGGCGTCGATGGTGGGCCGGCTGTCGGACTCCACCTCGGTCTCCTCGGCGAAAACCGTCTCCACCAGCTTCTGCGCGTCGGAGGAGTACTGGGACGCCAGGGCCAGTGGGGCGGCGACGGCGAAGCTGAGGAAACCCACCACTGCGGCACCGACGGCGCGGCTGGCGGCGCCGGCGGTGCGGGGACGCGTCACCACGTGGGTGCCGGCAATGAGGGCCACCCACACCACCCCCACCACGAGCAGGCTCCAGCGCATCGATTGCAGGGCGTCGGGGTTGACGGCCAGCCCGGTGACGTTGCCCAGGTCGGACAGGGCCAGTGCCGCCAGGGCAGCCACACCCAGCACGAATGCTCCGGCTACCGCGAAGCCAAGCACACGTGGCCCCCGGCGTCGGGAACCGGTCAGACCCAGCCCGGGGACGAAGGCGCTGAGTGCGGTGAGCATCACGCTGCGCCGCATGGTTGCCTCGCGCAGGTGGCCGCGCATCACCACCACCCACACGAGCGTTGCAAACACCACGGCAGCGGCGACGGTGGCAATGCCCCGGGACGTCAGGGTGAAGATCCCCTCGTCCAGGAAGATCGACAGCGTCACCCAGAAGGCAGCCAGGACGAACAGCGCCGGCACGGCCACCCCGACCAGGCGGGTGGCGAAGGTTTCCCGGTGCCGGCGCTGCGGTGGCGGGGTTGCTGGGGACCGGGGAGTTGTGGCGCTGCGGAAGATGTCGGGATCGGGCGGCAACGGGCGCCGCGCGGGAGACGGGACGGTGGCGTGGTCCGCATCTGGGGCTTGGAGCACCTTGGGGTGGACGGCGGTGGGCTCATCGTCGATGCTTCGGCGCGGCGAACGGTAGATGGCGTGCCGGGAATCCCGGTAAATGCTGGAATCGGGTGATACCGGTTCGGACGCGCTACGGCGCGGCGTCGGTCCGCTGTCGTCGGTCATGTCACCCTCCTGCCCGCTCCAGTGTAGAAGACTCGGGCCGGACACGCCTCCTGGCCTTGCTTCGCGGAGGCTCAGGGCACGTGACGGCGCGAGGCCTGGGGCGTTTGCCGCGCCCGGAGGGGCTCGGCTAGTCTGAACCGGTGACCGACGTGCACCCTCGGGGGTGGATGTTGATCTGGAGGTGTCGCCTAGTCCGGTCTATGGCGCCCGCCTGCTAAGCGGGTTGGGGGTTTACAGCCCCCTCGCGGGTTCAAATCCCGCCACCTCCGCCATCTTGGGTGGCCTTGTCGCTACGGTGAACCCCGGTTCGGGCCGCCGCGTCTACACCTCGTGTGCACTTGTGGATGTTCAGTGTGCGGTTGTGGCTCGCAACACGGACCACTTCCGTCTACTCACCAGCCACAACTGCACTACCGGTCCGCCCGGGCCACCGGGCGACCCTTCCTCAGTACGTCAGGCCGTGCCCCAGCTGGTAGCGGTTGCCGTCGGTGTCGGCGTTGATGGCTTTGTCGACGCGCTCCCGATGGTCCAGGTCCTGGACGCCCCATGCCGTAGCGGTGAGGACGCCGGTGTCGGAGGTCACGTAGCCCTGGTGGCCGATAGTGCGGATCTGGTCGATCATGCTCCGAGCGTCAGCTCGCGCTGGAGGGTTGGGAACCCCGGGGCTTTTAGGCGTTGTAGAAGGGTGTGGGAAACCGATGTGGACGATCTCCCGGTTCCTGGATTCCTGGGGTTCGTTCCATCGCTCGAGTGGCCATGGCCACGGACGGATGCGGTTTCTAGCGGGCAGTGGACACGTCGACGATCGGGTGGGGGCACTCACCGAAGTCCGGCACGGGCAGGCGCTGGCCCTGCTGTCTCGCTGAATCCCACGCGACGATGCCGGGCAGGTTGATGCGCGCGGCCCGCCACGCATTCAGGGGTGGCTGCTTGCCGGCTGTGACGGCACGCACGAAGTCGTCCGCCAGGAAATGATGTGAACCCAGGTGTCCGTTGGGTGCGCCGTCGTAGCTGCGGGGCAGGCGGGAGCGGTCTTGCACCGGGGCGGACCCGGACGCGAAGCTGTCCAGCAACGCCGGGTCCAGGTCTTCGGGGACCTCGCCGGTATCGGCAGAAGTCCGCAGCAGGTCCGTTAGCTCCAGGGTCTCCGTGCGCGTGACGTGCCGGGTTCCCAGCATGGACTGCTCCAGTACGCCGTCGGTGCCGAAGTAGCGGAACTGTGATTCGTTCAACTGGCTGCCGACGCCCACCCGCCGAAACTCGTTCGTGCGGATCATGCCGCCATCTGCGGTCTCGAACAGGGCCGTCATGTTGGAGAAGTGGTTGTCGAACATGGAAACCGTGCGGTCGAAGACGCCGTCACCCCGGTCGTCGGGTGAGCCCAGGGAACTGGCGGAGACCACATGGGTGTCCCAGGCGGCCAGAACCCCGCCCATCGCGTGGGTGGGGTAGAGCATGGGCGGATAGGACGCGGTCTGTTTCCAGTTCTCGCCGCCCGAGTACTGGTAGGCCGCGTAGAAGCCGTGATCCATGTCATGGACGTAGTCGCCCTCTGCGTAGAACAGGCGCCCGAAGCGACCCTGTGCCGCAGCCTCCCGGGCCCAGACCGCCACCGGGTAGTAGTGGTGCGTCTCCCCGAGCATGTAGATCCTGCCGGTCTCGTTGACCGCGTCGATGATGCCCTCCACTTCATCGACCGTGGTGGCCATGGGAACGGCGGAGTAAACATGCTTGCCGGCCCGCATGGCCCGGATGGCCAGCGGCGCGTGGGTCCAGCGCTGCGTCATCAGCGCCACGGCGTCCAGGTCGGAGGCGAGCATCGCCTCGAAGGACTCCATCGTCCCCGCGAACCCGTGCTTGGCGGCCAGCGCCTGGGCGCGCTCCGGGATCAGGTCCGTGACGTGCACCTCCGAAATGTCAGGATGCAGGTGCCACAGGCGAGCGAAGCTCCCCGCAAACTGGCCGCAGCCCACCACGCCAACTCTCATGGGTCCCCCTTGGGGATCGTTCTGTTCAAAGGCGTGTTCCAGCCTAGGGGCAGACATGAGACGTTGCTGCACCGCTCCGGCACAAGGCGGCCTTGAGGTTTTACGTCAGAGGGGACCATTTGCCTGCCCGCACTCGACGTCGTATAGTTACAAATCGCGTCAAGCGACTTGCGCTCGTGGCTCAACGGATAGAGCATCTGACTACGGATCAGAAGGTTGCAGGTTCGAATCCTGCCGAGCGCGCCAGGCAACGCCCCTCCTATCGAGGGGCGTTTCGCTTTCCCCTGATCCCTGCGCATCCGGCCCCGTGTGCTGCTGGGCGGAAGCCGCGCCAATGCGCGCGGTTTGCCCGCGGTGAGTGAACCATGCCCTGGAAGCCCACTCGGTGCGGTTCTTGGGGTTGACGCTGGCGGTGGTGCTGGAACTGGCGGTCGTCTCACCTTTGGCGCGCCTCACCCTGCACCTCCACCGGGTTCAGGGGCGGCGTGCGCCGCGTCGATTGCGCCTGGCGAGATCGGCGGTCAGGGCGGTGGCGAAGGCGCCCCACACTGTGTAGGCACCCATACCCGCGGCCTTGCCGGGGCCCGCCTTGGCCGCCCGCCGGGTCAGGTCCGCCGACGAGCCGGCCAGTGCCGCCGTCCCGAGGGTGGCCAGCGGTAGGTTGCGCGCCCGGAAGAACAGCCCGCTCCAAGCGGCGTTCAGCAGCAGGTTGGCTGCCAACGCCCGACGGAACCGCCGCGCCTCCTCGGAGCGTCCCGCCTCTTCAAGGTCGGCGCTGGTGGCGGCCGATGCCAGCGTGATGAGCGCGTACAGGCCGGACCAGACGGCCGGGAATGCGGCGGCGGGAGGCTGCCAGCGCGGCTTGCGTAGCCCCCGGTACCAAGCGGAGCCCGAATTGCTGAGGAGCGACCCGACCACCGCGCAGGCAGCCACCTGCACAGCCGTCAGCGCCAGGGTCCTGGACCAGCGCTTCGGGTCGACGTCCGTGGTGGCCTCACGGATCGCGTCGTCGAATCCCAAAAGCCCATCGGGCGGTGTCCCGAGCCACTGTTCGGCGTCATCGTCCCGCTTCACGGCATGGTGGATCAGGCTGCCCACCAGGGGCCGGGCGACGGCGGAGTCCACCGGGGTGACCAGCCCCACCCAGTGGGAGGCCAACGAAGGCGACAGGACGGGAACCGTGCCCACCAGACGGCGGCCCAGTCCGGTCACCCGGGCGTAGCGGCGCATCATCTCGCGGTAAGTGAGAACCTCGTCCATCCCGATGTCGATGGCGCGGTTCACGTCGGGGGCAAGGTTGGCGGCCGCGACCAGGTAGTACAGCACGTCGCGCAGCGCGATCGACTGGATGCGGTTGTCCAACCAGCGGGGTCCGACGGCGACCGGTAGCCGCTCCGTGAGGTGGCGCAGCATCTCGAAGGAGGCCGACCCGGCACCCAGGACCACCCCTGCCTGCAGGACCGCGGTGGGTACCGTCGACTCCAGCAGGATCCTGCCCACCTCGACCCGGGAGGCGAGGTGGGGGGAGAGTTCGCCGTCGGGGTGCAGCCCGGAGAGGTACACGATCCGACGAACGCCAGCCTTCTCCGCCGCCGCCGCGAACGTCCGCGCCATGGCCCGATCGCGTTCCTCGAAGTGGCCGTCGCGATCCATCGAGTGGAGCAGGTAGTACGCCACGCCGATGCCATCCAGGGCGTCGGCCATGTCGGCTTCCTCCGATGCGTCCCCCTGGACCACGTCGACGCGGTCTCGCCAGTGTGCATCCAGGTTGCCCGGACGCCGGGCCAGTACCCGGACGCGGAAACCTGCATCCAGCAGAGCGGGGACGAGGTGGGCGCCGACGTGCCCGGAGGCTCCGGTGACCAGGACTGTACGTGGATTCATGTCAGGCTCCGTTGGTGAGGATGGCGGGCAGAATGAACAGCATGCCGAGTGACCAGGTGAGGTGGGATGCGATGGGTCCCGCAACCCCTCCGGTGACCCGGCGTTGTGCTCCGGTGAGCAGGCCCAGACAGACGGCGGCCAGCGTCAACAGGGGCACCCCGGTCAGCAGGGTGGAGGAGGCGTACAGGGCGGTGGTGCCCGCCAGGCGCCAGCGCTCGGGGAGGGCCTCGTGGGCGGCGCCGCGGAAGAACAGTTCCTCCGAGATTCCGTTGACGGCGGTGATCAGCGCCACCAGCCAGAGCGCGCCGAACCGGGCATGGTCCAGCAGGTCCTCGACGGGGCCGCGAAGGACCGGGATGCGGGCCACCACGAGGGCGCCGAGGACGAACAGGCCCAGCAGCATCGCGCCCAGGATCAGCCCCTGCAGCACCCCACGGCTGGTGCCCCCGCTGCGGGTGCGGGCGCGCCCGAACCGCAGCGGCCCCGAAGCCAGCGCTCCCACCACCCAGATGCCTGCGACGCCCAGCGTGGCGGGGTAGAATAGCGGGTCGCCGGGCCGCACCGACAGCGCCAGCCCCAAAGCGCTCGCCCCAGCCACCAGGGTGAGGCCCACCACCAGCCGTCGACGTGTGCGGGCCGGGCCGGTTTGGCTGGCGGTTGGCTCCACGGCATCGCCCAGCGATGCCGCGAGGAATTTCCTCAGCTCGCCCATTTCCCGAGCTTTCTAGAGCGTCTGGGTGGAGCGCAGGACGGTATCGCCGGAGTGGGCCGGGTTGTCGTCGTAGGGCTCATTGGACAGGTCGACGATGGTGTATCGCTGCTCCACCAGCGCAGGGTCCACCTGCAACCGCACATGCCGGCCGGGCGGGAAGGTGCCGACGGTGATCATGCGGGTGAGGTCCTCGTTGATGAGCCACACCTCGACGTAGCCGTCGGGGTTGGCGATGTCGTCGTCCAGTTCGATGTCCAGGAACAGAGCCGAGCCCTCCCTCAGGAGGCGGGCGCGACCTTGGGCGTCGTCGAGTTCCTCCAGGGGCGCCAGCTGCACTTCGGTCTCCACGAGCTCCGGTTGGTCCTCGCCGCCGGCGAGCCAGGTGATGCCCGCGCCAGCCAGACCTCCCGCGGCGAAGGCGCCGGCGATACCCCCGAGCAGGGCGCGCCGGGAGATGCCCGTCGGCGCCGGGGGGCTCGCTGCCGAGGCAGGTGTGCCTGCCGCCGGATCCAGGCCGAGCTCGGAGGCGATTCCTGCCCACAGGTCCGCGGGTGGGTCCTCCAGGACGGTCTCCGGGCCCGAGAGGGCGCGCCGCAGCCGGGCTTCGAGCTGGGGGTCCGGGGTCTCCGGGGTCTCAGCCGACGGGAACATGGTCCACCTCCTCGAGGATGTCTCGCATAGCCGCCAGTCCTCGGCGGACATGGCTCTTGACCGTGCCGAGGGGAAGGCCGAGCTTCTCGGCGGTCTCCTGGTGTGTCTTGTCGTGCATGAAGACCTCGCGCAGGATCGTGGCACGCGGATCGCCGAGTGAGGCAAGAGCCTGCCCGACGACGATGCGGTCAGTCAGATCGTTGACGTGGTCTGGTGTGCCCGAATCCTCGGGCACGGACTCGCTGGCTCGTTCCGTGCGGGATCGGGCACGCAGCGCGTCGATGATCTTGAACCGGGCGATCCCCATCAGCCAGGCGGGAAGGGCCGTGTCGCTGGGCCGCAGTGTGTCACGGGAGCGCCACGCCGCGATGAAAACTTGCTGTGTGACGTCCTCCGCGTCGGCGCTGGAACCGAGGGAGCGGAGCGCCACCGTGAACACCAGACGCCCCCACTTCTCGTAGACCAGACGCAGAGCGTGTTCATCACCGTGGGCGAGTTGGGTTGCCAACTCGCCCACGGTGGGGAACGGATCCGGTCCTGTCACCTTGTCAGGGTAACGGTTCAGGCGGTGACGCGGCTCCTCCTGGCGAGGACGATTGCAGCGGTTCCGAGGAGGAGCAGGCCGGCGGCCAGCGCGGGGGCCGCGGTAGGGGCGGGTCCTTCGGCTCCGGTGTGGGGCAGGGAGGGTGCCATGCCCAGTTCCACGCTCTGGGTGGCCAGGGCCAAATTGTCAGCGTCCAGGCTGCCCCAGGCGTAGACCACGGTCAGGGAGCCATCGGTGAGGGGGACGTCGGCGGGGCCAAGCACCACCGTGTCCGTGCCTGCTGCCACCACGTCGGCGGAGACGGTTCCTGCTGCCAGGTCGAGGCTGGCCTCACCCGCGCTGGCCAGGCCGGGGACCACAACGCTGCCGCCGGCGCGGACGTCCACCTCAGGTGCTGCGGCGACGTGACGCACGGTCAGTCTCGCGCCCTCGGCGGAAGTGGAGGTGTCGTTCACGAACGGGGTGAGCACCGGGGTGCCGCCCGCATCCAGGTGTGCCACGACGGTGATGTTGGCTCCAGCCGGGACGGTGACGCCATTGGCCTCGATCA
>CAZPSO010000006.1:14777-25943 GCA_964588895.1 uncultured Tessaracoccus sp. | reverse complement strand
CCGCAAGCTGCGGGCCGTGGGACTGTGGCAGGACGACGTCCTGGCCGGTTACGCCACCTTCCAGGCCAAGGAGAAGTGGGGCGAGACGGTCCAGATCAACGAGATCGTCAGCGCGGACCCGGCGGTGGATCGCCGACTGCTCCAAGCGCTGGTAGACGTCGACCTGGTGCAGAAGCTGACCTACGGCTGGTCACACCCCCGCGACCCGCTGCCCCTGTCGCTGGTCGATCCCCGCGCGGTGACGGTCAAGGAGACCGAGGATGGCATCTGGTTGCGCGTCCTGGACCTCCCCAAGGCCCTGGAACAGCGGGGATGGGACGCCGACGGCGAGACCACGCTGGAAGTCCGGGACCCGATGGGCTTCGCAGAAGGCCGCTGGCACCTCTCGGTCACCGGCGGGCAAGCCACCGTCACCCGCACTGACGAGCCGCCACGGCTCACCATGGGCGTCGACGTGCTGGGCCAGTTGTACTTCGGGGACCGTACCGTGGCCGATTGCGCGGATGCCGGCCTGATCGCTGGTGGCGAGGGGGCCGTGCGGGAGGCGTCGCGGCTGTTCCAGACACACCGGCCACCGGTCAACCTGGCGGGCTTCTGACCAACTGGACGACGAATCCCGACCCGCTCGCAGGTGGATCGGGCCGGGAGACGGAGTGGTGGTGGAAGGTCAGCGTCCTGCCTGCAGGATCCTGTGCGCCTCGTCCGCGCGTTCCGCGAGGACCTCGACTGTGTAGGTGCCGGCCTTGAGGCCCTTGGTGGCGGTGAAGCTTCGATCCCTGCCGCTGATGGCGTGGCTGAGCAGGCCGAACACCAGGCCGAAGAGGGCCGCCAGGAGGACGGAGCCCAGCATCGCGGTGGCCCACACGACGGAGGGCAGGAACAGTCCGAACAGCAGACCCATCAACAGGCCGAACCAGGCGCCACCCATGGCGCCCCAGAGGGCGGACCGGCCGTACGTGCGTTTGCCGATGATCTGCTCCACCGACTTCAGGTCGTGGCCGACGATGCGAGCGGTACCCACCTCGAAGTCCTTGTCGGCCAGGAGGTCGACGGCCGCCTCGGCGGACTCGTAGTTGCTGAACTCGGCGATGACGGCGCGTTGGGGTGTGAAGTTCATTGTCTGTGTCATGTTGTTGTCCTCTTCAGGTTCTTGGGGATGTGTGATACTTTGATCTTACCAATCAAAATACCTGAAGTCAAGGAGGAGGATCAATGTCGGCGTCGACGGAGACGGATGTGGGGCGCTCGCTGCGCCAGGCCATGGGCTCAATCCAGCGATGGGGAGCAAGGAATCGGGTCTCGGGGGGGCCGACGCCCAACGAGGTCTGGCTGCTGGAGCGGCTCGCCGCCCAGGGCCGGGGCGTGAGGATGACGGACCTCGCCGTGTGGAACAAGGTGGACCGCTCCACGATGACCGCCCAGGTCAAGCGGCTGGAGGAGAAGGGATGGGCCCGCCGCGCGCGGGACACATCCGACGGCCGGGCAGTCACGGCGCAGGTCACGGACGCGGGGAAGGAAGCGCTGACCAGCTACTTCGACGCCGAGGCCGAGGTGCTGACCCGAGTGCTGGCCCAATGGTCGCCGCAGGACCTGGCGGCCCTGAGTGCGCTGCTGACACGCTTCGCTCTCACACTCGACGAGGACTGAGGCTTGCGACGCACGTCACGATCGGGCATCGAACCCGGCGCACAGCGACCAAACCGCCCCGCATGAGCGCCCCACACCGTAGCGTGGTCCTCATGAGCACCGTTCGCCGTCGCGTCATCGCCTTGTTCGCCATCCCACTCCTGCTTGTGCTGAGCGCCTGCAAGCTGCACATGGAGTTCGTCATCGTCGACGAATCCCAACTGCAGGTGAACATGGACCTGTCAGTGACCGCTTCCGAGGCCCAGACCCTGGAGGTGACCGCGGAAGACCTGTGCGCCCTGGGCGAGGAGGACCTGGAGGAGGAGGAAGGGGTCGACGTCGTCGGCACCCCCTACGAGGCGGGTGGCCAGATCGGGTGCCACATCTCGATGACGGGCCCGCTGGAGGACACTGACGGAACCGTGACTCTCGACGGCGACGTGTGGACCTTCACCATGCCGGCGGACTCGCTGCTGGACGGGATGGATCCGGAGTCCCCTACCGGCATGGTGGACTTTGACATGCAGATCATGGCCACGTTCCCCGGTGAGGTGCTCAGCCACAGCGGGAACAGCACAGTGGAAGGCACCACCGTGATCTGGGCTGATCGGGCAGACCTGGAAGGCGGGGCGGATCTCACCGCCACCGCCCGCAACGAAGGCATTGCACCGCAGCCGCGCGTGACCGCGCCGGGCGATGCACCGGCTCCGGAGGAACCGGCCACGGAGGAGACCGCGCCGGAGGAGACAGCGACGGAAGAGGCGACGACGGAGCCACCCATCGCGGTGGAGGAAACCACCGAGCCCGAGGCAACTGAAGAAGCCACCGAAGCCACTGAGGAGGAAGTTGCCACCGAAGAGGCCACCACACCCGAGGGCACCGAGGCCACCGTCGACGACGACGGCGGCTTCCCCGTCTGGGGTTGGGTGCTGATCGGCGTCATCGCGCTGGGTGCCGTGGCAACCGCGATCGCTGTCGGGCGTCGCAACAAGGGCGACGATGCGTCGGGCGGCCCCGGAGGGGCAGGCCCGGGCGGTCCCGGTGGCCCAGGCGACAACCCCGACTGGGGCCAGGCGCCGCAGAGCCCGCAGACTTACGGCCAGGGCCAGCAGATCCACGACCATCACGCCCAGCCCTTGTACCAGGGCCAGGCCGGGCACCAGCCGGGCTACCAGGGTCATGGTGGCTACCCCCCTCCCCCGCCGCAGAACCACCCCCTGGAGGGAACCCCGCACCAGGTCCCGCCGCAGCAGCCGCCGCGGGGGCAGGCGGGTCCGTACCGCGGCCAGGGTCCCCAGCCGCCCGCGTATCCCGGCTCCCAGCCCGAGCAGTACCTGGGCCATGGACAGGCACAGCAATTCCCGGGTCAGGGAGGTCTGGATTCGGCCAGCGGTAACCCACCCGGCCGCGGCGATGCCCCCACCCAGCAGTTCCCGGGACAGGGCCAGCCGCACCAACCCGGAGACCCGCAACAACCTGGGCAGGGTCGCTCACAGCAATACCAGGGTTCTGACGACCCGACGCAGGAGTTCCCCCGCACCCAGGACACTCCGCCACGCTGACCAGGATCATGGGCAGGACCTGCCCCACATGATGGAAGTGGTCTGGTGTTCGACTTCGAACACCAGACCACTTTCGTCTTTGCCCTGCTGCTACAACTTGAAGCGTGATCGACAGGATCCTGGCACGCGCCACGCAGACCGCTGACCCACTGGAGCCCCGTACCAGCCTGGTCATCGGCGCAGTGGTGCTGGTGATCACCTGGAGTCCCATCGGCTACACGCTGGTACGCCACCTGGTCACCTTGGTGCACGAGGCAGGGCACGCCATGGTGGCCGTCCTGATGGGTCGACGTCTGGCCGGGATCCGCCTGCACTCCGACACCTCGGGGCTGACCGTCTCCAAGGGCAAGCCCCGCGGGTTCGGCATGGTGATGACGCTGCTGGCGGGTTACCCCGCCCCCGCCATCGTGGGTCTGATGGGTGCCCTGGTGCTGGGCACCGGCCACGCCGGCGGACTTCTCTGGGGGTTCCTGCTGGCCTGCGTCGTCATGCTCCTGTTGGTGCGCAACCTCTACGGGCTGTGGGTGGTGCTGGTCACCGGGGCCGGCATCTTCGCCGCCATGGCCTGGGCGCCCGAGCACCTCTTCGTCGGCATCGCCCACGCACTGGTGTGGTCGCTGCTTCTGGCTGCACCACGCTCCGTGGTGGAACTGCAGCGCGAGCGACGCCGTCGCCGGACCAGCAGCGACGCCGACCAACTCGCCCGCCTGACCAGGATCCCTGCCGTGATCTGGATCGCGCTGTTCTGGTTGGGCTGCGTCGCGGCTCTGCTGTTGGCGGCCACCCAACTGCTGGATGTCTGGCCGCTGGCCGAGCTGCTGTGACCGGCATTCCCGTTCGCCGCTGGAGAACACCGTGCCCCCACGGGCGGGTGCCGGGTTATGGTTCGATCATGATTCTCGAACATGGCAGGTCCCGCGCCGCGATGGCCGCGTTGCCGCCGTGTTGTTGTCGCTGAAGAAGACGCCCCTGCACCCCGCGCCATGAGGGCGCGTTGAACCCTTCGGGTGTTCACCTTCGTTTCAGCATTCGCCGCGCCGCGCGGCACATTCCGAGAGTCCATCGCCATGACCGCATCCGTCACCCTGTCCCCCACACCGCACCACGGCTTCGTGATCTCCGTCGGTCTGACCGAGGAAGAGGCGCGACGCGCCGGCACCAGCCTGGAGCGCATCATCCACGCCCTCCAGGTCCAGTTGGCCGCCATGCTCCCCGCGGCCCAGACCCGCATCGCCTACCTGCCGGCCAAGCCCCCGGCCCCCGTCCGGCCGTCGCGCCCCACGGCACTGCGGCGCCTGGCCGAACCCGGTCTGCTGCTCGACCTGGAACGTGGTCAGGCCCTGATCGATGGGCGCGACATCGCGCTGTCCCGGCGGGAGTACGAACTGCTCGTCGCGCTGATCGGGGCACGGCGCACCCCGCTGACCCGGGCCGAGCTGTACCGCCGGGTGTGGGACCAGCGCAGCCTCAGCGCCACCAGCAACGAACGCATCGTGGACGTCACCGTGCGACGCCTCCGCACCAGGCTGCGCGACTACGCCCCGGTGGTTCGCACCGTCCGTGGCATCGGTTACCGTTTCGACCCGCTGCCAGGGGTGCGGTTCAGGGCACCGCGCAGCCTCTCCGAGGCCGGCTGATCACGACACCGCCCGGACCCGCCGACGCTCACCCCACCCCAGCGCCGGTGCCACTCGGGTGGCCAGCAACTCCAGCGACCTCAGCGTGATGTCGTGGCCGGGCTCGATCGAGTGGACCTGGAAGGCCACGTCGGTGGCGTTGTCGGCCACCCGGTCCAGGCGCAGCCGGTCCACCACCTCGTCGACGGTGCCCACCACCGAGTCGGTGACCCGCAACACGTCGTCCAGGTCCAGCTCGGCCACGTCACGCTTGAGGAACCCGGCAGCGAAGCTGCGCAGGTTCGGCTCGGCGGCCTCGAGCACCCGGTCGCGATCCTCGGCATCCAGGACCACGACGGTGCGCGAGGCCAGCACCCGCCGCTGCACCCCGATGGGCAGGGCTGCGTCGTAGGCCGCGACGATGGGTTCCTGGATGTCGGACAGCGACGCATCCGGATCCTCCGGGGGGCGGGGCTGGGAGCGTGACAGCATCAGACCGTCTCCCCGCTCGCCCGCGCGACGTGCGCCGTCGGCGGAGAACGTGGCCTGCCAGATGCGCTGCTGAAGATCCTCTGCCTCCGGGTAGAGCCGGTTGTCGGGGTCGCCCAGCTCCTCGCCGCCGAACGCGTCGAGCAGCCGTTCGAAGTTGGCGTTGAACGCCTCCCGGCGGTCCGCGGGATCCAGGCCGAAGGCCCGGAACGTTGTGGGCGTACCGCCCGAGCCGAGCCCCAACTCCACCCGGTGGTTGCTCAGCTCGTCCACCACTGCTGCGTCCTCGGCCACGCGGACGGGGTCCTCGTGGGGCAGCGTGATCACGCCGGTGCCCAGCCGGATGCGCGACGTGGTCACGGCTGCGGCCCCCAACAGCACGAACGGCGACGGCAGGCCGCCCTCCGCCTCGTGGAAGTGGTGTTGCGCCACCCAGGCGCTGTGGAACCCGAGTTTCTCGGCGGTCTGGATCTGTTCCAGGGCGAACCGGTACCTCTCGGCCGGCGTGGCGGTCTCCAGGAGTCGGGTGAATAGTCCGATGCGGATGTTGGTCATGCGTGAATCCTCTCAATCATGTGGTGTGCCCACCCGGGAACCGCGTCGAGCAGCGCCCTGGTGTAGGGGTGTTGGGGGTGGTTGAAGATGGACTCGGTGTCGCCCGACTCCACGGCCCGGCCATGCTGGAGCACGGTCACGGTGTCGGAGATCTGCCTGACAACGGCCAGGTCGTGGGAGATGAAGACATAGGTCAGGCCCAGTTGGCGCTGCAGGTTCTCCAGCAGGGCCAGGATCTGCGCCTGGACGGTGACGTCGAGTGCGGAGACCGCCTCGTCGAGCACCACCAGTTCGGGTTCGAGCACCAGCGCCCGGGCGATGGCCACCCGCTGCCGCTGCCCACCCGAGAGCTCGCGGGGCAACCGGCTGGCGTAGTCCTCCGGCAGGCCCACCGCCTCCAGCATTTCGGACACCTTTTGCTGCCGGGATCGTCGGGTTCCCCGACGGTAGTTCTCCAGGGGTTCGGCGATGATGGAGCCGACGTGCTGCCTCGGGTCCAGCGAGGCGTAGGGGTTCTGGTACACCAGCTGTACCCGCTGCCTGAACCGCTTCCACTGGCCGTTGCGCAGCGAGGCGGGCTCCTCGTCGCCGATGCGGATGGAACCACCCGTGGCGCGGTCCAGGCCCACCAGCACCCGCCCCGTCGTGGTCTTGCCCGAGCCGGACTCCCCCACCAGCGCATGTGTGGTTCCCGGGGCCACGTCGAAGGAGACCTCGTCGACGGCGCGGAACGGTGACAGCTTCCCGCCGCGGGGGAACTCGCGGACCAGGGATCGCACCTGCACCAGCGGAGGTGCGTCGGGGGGCGGCACCGCAGGTTCCCGGTGCCGCACGCTCAGGGACGGCACGTTGGCCATCAGTTTCCTGGTGTAGTCGCGTTCGGGCCGCGCCAGGACGCGGGCCGTGCTGCCGGTCTCCTCCATGTGGCCCTGGTGCATGACGAGCAGCCGGTCGGCTCGCTCGCCGGCCACGCCGAGGTCGTGGGTGATCAGGATCACGGCCGTTTCGGTGCGCACGCGCAGTTCGTCGATCAGGTCCAGGATCCTGCGCTGGACGGTGACGTCGAGGGCGCTGGTGGGCTCGTCGGCGATGATCAACTCGGGCTCCAGGGCCATGGCGGCAGCGATCAGGACGCGCTGACGCATCCCGCCGGAGAGCTCGTGGGGATACTGCTCGGCACGTCGCTCGGGCTCCGGGATGCCGACACGTTCCAGCAGATCGATCACCCTGCGGCGCACCGAGGCGGGCCGCTGTGCGGGGTGCAGCAACATCGGTTCCGCCACGCTAGCCCCCACCTTGCGCAGCGGGTTGAGCGAGTTGGTGGGATCTTGCGGGATGAGGCCGATCCGTCGGCCCCGGATGTCACGCCACAAGCGGCGGGAGGCCCCCAGCAGCTGGGTCTCGCCCAGCCGGATGGAGCCGGCGGCGACGTGCGCGTTGGTGGCCTGCAACCCGATGATGGTCTGGGCGATGGTGGTCTTGCCCGAGCCCGACTCCCCCACCACGCCCAGCACCTCGCCCGGTTCCACGTGCAGGGAGACGTTCTCCACGGCCCGCCGGATGGTCCCCTTGGTCTGGTAGTCGACGCTCAAGCCGTCCACCCGCAGTACTGGCTTCATCGTGCCATCGCCTTCCTGATCGCGTTGCTGAGTCTGTTGGTGGAGAGCACCACGGCGGCCACCACGGCCCCGGGCAGCACCGTCAGCCACCAGGCGGTGGCCATGTAGTTGCGGCCCTCCGCGATCATCAGCCCCCACTCCGGGGTGGGGGGCGGGGCACCGTAGCCGAGGAATCCGAGGGTGGCGATCTGGAGGATGGCGCTGCCGAACTGCAGCGCCACCAGGGCCAGCACCGGGGCCAGGGAGTTGGGCACGATGTGGCGGCGCAGGACGGTGCCGAAGGTGCCGCCGCTGCCGTAGGCGGCCTCCACGTAGTCGGTGGCGCGCACGGCCACCACCTGCGAGCGGGCCAGGCGGGCGAACGTCGCGATGGAGGTGACGCCGACGGCGATCGCGGCGTTGCGCGTGCCGAAGCCGAGCAGGATCACCACGCTGAGGGCCAAAAGGAGGCCGGGGATGGCGAGCAGCACGTCGACGATCCGCATGATGACGTCGTCGAGCAGGCCTGGGCGGGATCCGGCCAGCACCCCCAGGCTGGCGCCCACCACGCAGCCCAGGGCCACAGCCGCCGCCCCGCCCGTGAGGGAGTGGACTGCCCCGTGGACCACTCGCGCGAACACGTCGCGGCCGGTGGCGTCGGTTCCGAACCAGTGGAGTGCCGACGGGGGTCGAAGCGCCTCGCTCGAGGAACCGGATATCGGATCGAAGGACGTGAACAGCCAGGGCAGGAGGGCCCAGGAGAAGGCGAGCGCCACCACCAGCAGTGCCAGCAGGACGCTGGGGCGCAACCAGATGGAGCGGGTCACGGCGTGGCCCTCCGCAGTCGGGGGTCGATGACGGGGTACAGCAGATCAACGACGAGGTTGATCACCACGAACCCGATGGCGGAGAGCAGCACCACTGCCTGGATCACGGGAATGTCACGTTCGCCGACGGCGCGCTGCGCCAGCGTGCCCACACCGGGTCGGTTGAAGACCGCCTCGGTCACGACCGCCCCGCCGACGAGTTCCCCGAACAGCAGGCCGGCGATGGTGATGGTGGGCAGGAGGGCGTTCTTCGTGACGTTGCGCCACAGCACCCACAGTTCCGAGGCGCCGCGGGCCCGGACCACGTCGACGAATGGCCGCTCCACCACTTCGTCGATGCTGCGGATCAGCACTTGGGCCAGTGGGGCGGAGAGGGGGAAGCTGATGGTCAGCGCCGGCAGCACCAGCGCCTGCCAGCCGTCGGCACCGATCACGGGAATCCAGCCCAGTCCGAAGGAGAACACCTGGATGAACACGATGCCCACCCAGAACACGGGGACCGAAACGAACAGGGGCGGGAGGCTGCGCAGGGCTTCCCTCAGCCAGGTTGACGGACCGAAGGTGGCCACCGCAGCCAGCGGAACGGCCAGCAGGACCGCCAGGGAGAACCCCGTGGTGGCCAGGGCCACGGTCTGCGGCAGCGCCGTGGTGATCAGCTCGGACACCTTCGCCCCGTTGCTCAGCGAGGTCCCGAAGTCGCCGGTCAGGAAGTTGGCGAGGGTGCCCAGGTACTGCTGCCACAGCGGGGCATCCACGCCGTAGCGCACACGCAACTCCTGGATCTGCGCGGCGGTGAGCCCGAGTTCCGGGTTCTGGTAGCGGGCCATGATCCCGTCACCGGGCAGCGCCTGCATCAGCAGGAAGGTCAAGGTGAAGGCGATGAAGACCACGAGCATGGCCTGGCCGATGCGTCGAAGGACGTAGGTCATCCTGGCTCACTTCTCCCTTCTGGTTGGATCGATGGGTCCCCGGCGCGGTGCCCGCCGTGCTGCGAGTGCGTCACGGCCGGCGGACACCGGGCGGGGGTGGGTGGCGGTGCCTCAGTCCTGCAGCCACACCGAGTAGAAACTCGGCCGGGCGACGGATTCGGTGCTGAAGCCCTGCACCCGTGGGGAGACTCCGTAGACCTGCGGTTCCTCGAACAGCGGCAGGACGTAGGCCTGGGCGCTGAGGTAGTCCTGCACGGCCCCCGTCGCGGCCTCCCGGTCGGCGGGATCAGGGCTGGAGGCCACCAGGTCCAGCAACCGGTCGAGTTCGGGATCGGTGACCTGCCCGTCGATGCCGTTGAGGAACGCGTTGCGGTTCTCGGAGTGGTACTGGCTCTTGATCACGTCGTAGTCCGCACGCGCCACCATCGAGTGGTACACCTGCACCTGGTCCAGGTGGGCCGACGCCGCGGTCTGCGCCGCCTGGTCGCCGGAGATGAAGTCCACCTGGATGCCGATCTGGCCCAACTGGTCCTGGAGGATGGTGATGACATCGGCCGAGCGGGGTTGCGGCAAGGCGGTGTTGAACGTCAGCGAGAGCGCCCGGCCATCCTTGGTGCGCACGCCATCGGCCCCCACTTCCCAGCCGGCCTCGTCGAGCAGGCGGGCGGCCAGATCGCGGTCGTGCACGTAGTACTGCGACTGGTCCTTGTATCCGCGCGCCCCCTGCGCCAGGGGTGCCGTGGCCAACGGGTAGGACTCGGTGAACAGGGCCTCGATGATGGCTTCGCGGTCGATGGCGGCAATGATGGCGCGACGAACGTTGATGTCTGTCAGGTTTTCGTGCCCGAACCTGAGGCTCAGCGAATTGGTCACACCGTTGGTGGGCTTGCTGACGATCTCCAGGCCCGCGCCGGTGACCACCGCCTCGTCGGGTGCCTCCACCTGTCGGGCGATGTCGGCCTGGCCCGCGGTCAGCGATCCGGTCCGCACACTGTTCTCGCCCGCGACGATGAACACCAGGTGGTCCAGCCGGGCGCGTCCCTGGTGCTCCAGCGACGGCGGGGCCCAGTCGTAGTCCTCGCGCGCCTCGAGCCTGAGCTCGGTGCCGATCTCTTCCTGAGCCACCACGAACGGCCCGCTGCCGTGGATCTCGGTTGCGTTGCCGGGGCCGAAGCCGTCGACGTCGCGCTCGAGGGTGGCGTCGGAGAGCAGGCCGGAGTTGATGGTGGACACTGCCTGGGCGAACCCGGGTGAGGGGGCCGAGAAGTGGAAACGCACCGAGGTCTCGTCCAGCGCCTCGCCCCGTTCGTAGTTGTTGATGGCTTCGGAGACCGTCAGCGCCCGGTCCACGTCACCCAGGCCGAACAGGTCGATGTTCTTCACGACGTTCTCCGCCGTCAGGGGCGTCCCGTCGGAGTAGGTGACGTCGTCGCGGATGGTGAATGTGTACTGTGTGGCGTCCTCGTTGACCTCGGGCAGAGCGGTGGCGATCCACGGCTCCAGTTCCAGGGTTTCGGGGTTCTGGTAGAGCAGGCGGTCGGTGATGTTGTTGATCACGCCTCCGTTCGGGTAGAAGCCGCCGGAGGGTGGATAGAGGGTGTTCCAGGTCTGTGGCTCCAGGTAGGTCAGCTGGCCGCCCGAGGGGGACGAAGCGCCGGGCCCCGGTTCCCCGGCAGCCGGGGAGGGGGAGGATCCGCACGACGCGAGCAGGACAGTCGCGAGGGACGTCACCAGCAGCGTGGTGAGGCCACGTCGCCATTTCGATGGTGCCATTGTGGGGCCTCCAGGTCTCGGTTCTCCGGACGCCGTTCGGCGCCTGCGATGAGTTTCACCGCCGGCCCCGCTGGGCTCCAAGGATTCCTGTCATCTGCTGCAACATGACGGCTGCCTTGTCATAGGGGAATACCCGCTGCCGGCTTCATTCGGCTGGCGGGTACGCGTCGCCCCAGGAAGCGCTTGTTCTC
>CAZPSO010000006.1:12328-14677 GCA_964588895.1 uncultured Tessaracoccus sp. | reverse complement strand
CGACCGGCGCCTGCGTCGTCGGTCACAATGGACAGGTGACGGACCAACCACGATCCATGCCGACCCAAGCCGACGCCACCAAGCGGGCACTTGTGGTCATCGACATGCAAAACAGCTACTTCGAACTGCCGGGTCTGGCAGAGCAGAAGGACGCGCTGCTGCCCCCGGTCAACGAACTCATTCGTGCGGCGCAACAAAGCGGGGTTCCTGTGGTGCTGGTGCGCACCGAGCACCAGCCGGACCGCTCCACCTGGACGCTGAACATGCTGGAGGACGATCAGGGGTTCGCGTTCCCGGACACTGAGCAGGCGCAGTTCCTCGACGACCTGATCACGGGAGACCACATGGAAGTGGTCAAGACCCGGGACAGCGCATTCCACGGCACCGACTGCAAGGCACAGTTGGACGAGCGCGGCATCACGCACCTGTTGCTGTGTGGGGTCTCCACCCACAGCTGCGTCTTCCAGACCGCCAGCGACGCCTTCGCCCACAACTTCCACGTGGCCGTGGCCACCGACGCGGTCACCTCGGAGAACCCGTACCTGGCCGAGGCCATGCTGAAGTTCCTGCAGGAAGAGATGCGCCAGCCGCTGCTGGATCAGGCTGCGGCCCTGTCGCTGCTGATCAGCGGGTGACAGGAAACCAGGGTCAGCCGTAGGTGTCGCGGGGGCCCCGGCCGTCGCGAACGGAACGACGCCCGTGCTTCCAGCTGGGCTGGTTGGGGCCCTTGATGTCCACGCGCTGGACGGTCTGCTGCCCCAGGGCCGCGTTCAGCTTCGCCACGATCTGTCCGGCTGCGTAGCGCATGCCCGTGGCCCAGGCGGTGGAGTCGCACTGGACGGTGAGCACCCCGTCGGCGAATTGGACGGGCTCGGAGTGCTCTGCGTTGTCCACGCCGACGATGCCCTTCCAGTCGCGCAACACCATGGCGAGCGAGATCTGTTTGCGCCACCCGCGCTTCGAGCTGACCGCGTCCAGCACCGAGCCCAGTGCCTGTGGATCACGGTCGTCCGGGTGGGCGCTGGAGCGTTGCTCGATGAACTGACCCGGGCGACGCTTGCGCCGTGGCGGTGCGATCTCGCCCACGTCGGGAAGGAGGGGGCGGCTGCGGGCAGTCTGGGCTGCGATCTCGGCAGCCAGGTCGAGACCGGTGGGATCGTGCTTCGGCTGCCCGGGTTCCTCACTCATCATCCAGCTCCACCTGACCAGCATGCACGTGGAAGCGGCGCTCCGAGGGGAAGGTGGGTACATCGGAGCCCACCGCGGCGGTGATCAGCACCTGCTCGGCGTCAGCGATGGCGCCGGCCAAGCGGTCTCGACGGGTCTCGTCGAGTTCGGCGAAGACGTCGTCGAGGACCAGCACGGGCTCGGTGCCGTCGTCCCGCACCAGCGCGAAACCACCCAGGCGAAGGGACAGCGCCAGGGACCACGATTCCCCGTGGGAGGCATACCCCTTGGCCGGCAGGTCGCCGATGGAGAGGTCGACGTCGTCTCGCTGGGGTCCCACCAGTGTCACGCCGCGCTGGATCTCCTCGTCGCGGCGTTGGTGAAGGGCGTCCAGGAGGGACTCCTGCAGGGCAGAGCGGGCATCGGCGGCGGCACCGACGCCGTCGAGGTTCAGCGTGGTCTTGTACCGGGCGTCCACTTTGTTGTTGAGCGGTGCGATGGTCTCGTACGCCCACTGGACGTGGGGCAGCACGTCGGCCAGGGTGTCGAGCCGGGCGTGCAGTATCTCGGCGCCGATGGTGGCCAATTGTTCGTTCCACACGTCCAGGGTGAGTTCCGCGTCGCCGCCGGAGGGGCGCAACGAGCGGCCTGCCATGGACTTCAGCAGGGCGTTGCGCTGTCTGAGCACCTTGTCCAGGTCGGCCCGCACGCCGGCCATGCGTGGCCAGCGGGTGGTCACCAGTGAATCCAGCCAAGCTCTCCGGTCCGAGGGGTCACCCCGGACGATGGCCAGGTCCACCGGCGAGAACACCACGGTGCGCAGGGCACCGACCAGGTCACGCGGCCGGGTGAGCGGGGCCCGGTTCAGGCGCGCCACATTGCTGCGCCCATGGGCCACTTCGAGTTCGACGGT
Source organism: uncultured Tessaracoccus sp. (assembly GCA_964588895.1). Taxonomy (GTDB): domain Bacteria; phylum Actinomycetota; class Actinomycetes; order Propionibacteriales; family Propionibacteriaceae; genus Arachnia. The sequence continues at coordinate 12,597 of CAZPSO010000006.1, read as the reverse complement.
GATGAGCCGGTCGTCGTCCCGGCTGGCCTGCACCCGCGCGCGCAGAATGGCCGACTCACAGCCGGCCCGGATCAGCGGCAGGGTCTGGGAAACCCGGTGTGAGCTCATGGTGGAGAGGTATTCGACGCCCTCCACCAGGTTGGTCTTGCCCTGTCCGTTGCTTCCGACGAACACCGTCACACCGGCGGTCAGATCAAGCTCTGCGGCGGTGTAGTTGCGGAAATCGGTGAGCGACAGGTGGGTCACGAACATGGTGGATCCGATCCTAG
>CAZPSO010000006.1:0-12228 GCA_964588895.1 uncultured Tessaracoccus sp. | reverse complement strand
TTGCGGAAATCGGTGAGCGACAGGTGGGTCACGAACATGGTGGATCCGATCCTAGTCCCCCGCCTCTTCCCACCCCTGCAGCGGAGATCTGGCCCCCGGGCTGGGCGGCTGGCTCCGTCGCTGCCCCCGTCGAGACCTGCGGCATCCTGAAAGACCGCTTTCCCGGGACCCGGAGGGCACTATTCCCTCAACCAAGCCCAGCCGCGGCGATTGGCCGGGAAGACGCCGGCCAGCAACCCCACAAGCAGGAGGGCGTGCCCACCCCGAAAGACCGCTTTCCCAGGGCGCGGAGGGCACTACTCCCTCACCCACGCCCAGCCGCGGCGGTTCGTGTCAGACAGACTCCGGCCCAAAACGCCGACGCCGGCCCAGAACCAGCAAACAGACAGGCGTCGCCATCCGAACAACCGCTTCCCCGGAGTGCCAAGGGCATTATTCCCTCACCCACGCCCAGTCGCGGCGATTGGTGCAAGGGGGAGCCGGGCATCGGGAGCCAACCGTCGAGCTGGGGCCAATGTCGCCATCGATTCCCGCGTGTTCATGGATGTCGGGCGGCGCAGCAGTCAGGTGTCGAGGAGGCCCCGGATGTCGTCGGCCGTGAGTGGGGCGGACAGGTCGGTGGTGCCGGAGACGACGGCGTCGAACAGGTTGCGCTTTCTCTGCTGCAGCGCCACGACGCGTTCCTCGATGGTGTTCGCGCTGACCATGCGGTAGACGTTGACGGGTTGATCCTGCCCGATGCGGTGGGTCCGGTCTATCGCCTGGTTCTCCGCGGCCGGGTTCCACCACGGGTCCAGGATGAAGACGTAGTCGGCCTCGGTCAGGGTGAGTCCGAAGCCGCCGGCCTTGAGGCTGACCAGGAACACCGGCGCCCGACCGCTCCGGAACTGCTCGATCCGCCGGGTGCGATCACGGGTGCGTCCGTCGAGGTACTCGAACGCGATCCCTTCCTCGACGAGGCGTTGCCTCACCAAGGACAGGAACCCGGTGAACTGGCTGAACACCAAGGCGCGGTGACCGGCGGCCGCCAGCTCCTCCAGATGCGCGAGCAGGGCGTCGATCTTGGCCGACGTGGCTGGGTAGGACTGATCAACCAGGGATGGGGCGAGCGCCAACTGCCGCAGCAGGGTGAGCGAGCGCAGGATGGTGATCCGGTTACGGTTCAGGTCGTCCACCAGCCCGAGCACTTTCTGGCGTTCGCGTGTCAGGTGCCGGTCATAGATCTTCCGGTGGGCAGGGGCCAGCGGGATGGTGACCACCTGCTCCTGCTTGTCTGGCAGTTCCTTCGCCACCGCGCTCTTCGTGCGACGCAGGATCAGGGGGCGGATGCGGCGGTGGAGCCGGGCCAGCACGTCGGTGTCACCGGCCTCGATGGGCTTGCGGTAGCTCTCCGTGAAGGCCTTGGGGTCGGGGAACAGGCCCGGCGCGGTGATCGAGAGCAGCGACCACAGGTCCATCAGGTTGTTCTCCAGAGGGGTGCCGGTGAGCGCCACCTTGGTGGGGGCGTTCAGGCGGCGGATGGCTTGGTAGGCCTTGGTGCCCGGGTTCTTGACGAACTGGGCCTCGTCCAGCAGCACGCCTGACCAGCTCAGCCCGAGGTACTCGTCGGCCTCGAGCCGCAGCAGCGTGTACGACGTGACCACCAGATGGGTACCGTCCACCAGGTCCGGCAGCGGCTGGTCCCGGCGTTTCGCGGTCTCGGTGATGGCCACCACATTCAGGCCCGGTGCGAACTTGGCCGCCTCGCTGGCCCAGGTGCCGATCATCGACGTGGGCACCACCACCAGGATGGGACGTTCCAGTTCCCCAGCCTCCAAGGCGGCCTGGGCCAGCGCCAGCGACTGGAGTGTCTTGCCGAGTCCCATCTCGTCGGCGAGGATCCCGCCAAGACGGGTGTGCCACAGGAACCTCAGCCAGGCGAATCCTTCGCGCTGGTATGGGCGCAACGCAGCTTGCAGTCCGTCGGGAGGCGTGTCGTTGGGGAGTGCGGTGTGGTCGAGCAGGGCGGCGACGGAGCGGCTCCAGACCTCGGATTGACGTGCCACCACGCCCAGTTCCACGAGTTCCTGCCACAGACCGGCGTGTTCGGGCCGGAGGCGGAACGTGTTGCCCTCCGTCTCCACGAGCTGGCGGGCTTCGTCGATGAGGGTGCGGAGCCGGTCCAGCTCTGTCACCTCCAGCGAGAACCAGGTGCCGTTCTCGAGGATCATGTGGTCGTGGCCGGTGGCAAGGGCCGTCATCAGCTGGGCCAGCGGCACCTGCTGCCCGGCCACCACCACCTCCACCTCCAGGTCGAACCAGTCACCCTGGCGTGAGTCCTCCACGGTGAGCGTGATGGCCGGCGGTTCCTCTGCCTCGTGGAACCGCGGGGCCTCCTCGTTGAGTTCGACGTGGACGTCGTCGCGATCCAGCAGCACCGGGAGCACGTCGGTGGTGAAACCGATCAGGTCGCGGCCCTGCAGGGTCACGTCGAGCAGCGTCGGTGGGCCTGCGTGGCCCGATCGCCAGGGTCCCGGGGGGAGCGACCTCACCAGCGCTGTTTCCGCCTGCGCGTCGCGGATCCGCGGCTCTGCTCCTCGAGGGACGGGGCCCAGGTGATGCTCCTGGCCGCCGAACCGGTACCTGAACGCCCAGCGCAAGATGGCGGTGTGTCCCGAGAACGCCACCTCGAGCCTGAGCTGCGGGGGTTCAATCTGCGGCAATTCCACATCCGCTGCCACATCCACTCGGAACCGTTGTCGCAACCCAGGGAGGTAACCGCTGGCGAAGATCGCGGTTTCGGGGGCCGGGATCCTCATCTCCCCGGTGGAGACGAGACCGTGTTCCCGTTGGGTCAAGATCCGGGCCAGGGGCCCGAGCAGCCAGCCGCCAGCCGTCTTGATCTGCACGCCGTTCATGGGAGTGCCCACCATGTTCTCCCGGGTGAGCGGCACCCTGTGGCCATCGATGACCACCACCGGTGCCACGACGGTGGCGTCCTCATCCCGGGTGATCGACATCGTCGGCTCCAACGGCTCGTCGAGGAACACCACGGCGGGTGCGTCGTCGCGGAGCCCGTCAGGGGTCAGCATGACGATGCCCGTGTCGCGGGCGGCACGAAGGAGGCGCCACAGCTCAGACCCGAACCCGCCCAGGTGCAACCGTTCCGGCGGGTAGCCGTACCCGGCGATATTGCGGATGGAGAGCATGGTGTTGAGCACTTCCACCTGAGCGGGATTGAAGTGCCAGCCGTGGCGCAGTTCGCGCCAGGCCGCACCCGACTTGACCCAGCGGCCCGTCTTGCCCCAGCGCAGCGGCGTCATCCCCAGGCCGTACATGTCCTGCTCGAACAGCAGCGCAAGTTGTACGCTCTCGCCATCCCGGGAATCGACAAGCACGTCGTTCAGCGCTTTCTGCCACGACGGGGTGGTGGCGCTGCGTCGGATGTTGCGGGCGTGCCACAACAGTGCGGCGCCGTGCTTGCAGCGGTCGCGAACCGGGCAGCTGCAGCTCGTGAAGATGCCCCCCTCGGACCCCAGGTACTCGACGACGGTGCGATACGCGCTGTAGTAGGAGCCGCGGATCTGAGCCGTGATCATGTTCTCGGAGACGTTGATGTGACTGATCCGCTGCTCGCGGGCGTAGGCCTGGCCATTGGCGTTCGCCCGCGGTCCGAAGTAGCGCAGGAGCTCGGCATCCGTGGGGTCGAGGACCCATGCTGGATATCTGCTCATCGTGGGCACAATCCTAATCCGGACCACCCACGATTCCAGCGCGGGCGATCAGCAGAACCGGTGCGAGAGTGCAGTCGGGGCGTCTGGGTATGAGCGTGGGTTCCCGGTGGGTCCACTTGCGCACTGCCCCACCAACAGCGCACACGCACCCCCGGAAGAGGGACCGCCGAGCGGATCAGCTGGGCAGGCGCATCAGCATGATGACGTGGCGGTAGTCCAGGAGGTCTTCGCCGTCGATGCTGGCCAGCCCGGTGATCAGGCACGGCTTGCCGGGGGCGGTGAAGGAGAACTTCGCGAACGGAGCATCCAGTGCGTTGAGGGCATCCGTCAGGTACGACGGGTTGAAGCCGGCCGCGGTGATGGACGGTTCATCGCCCTCGAGATCCACCTCGGCGTAGATGGCCTCCGACGCCTGCGCCTGGTCGCCGGTGGCGGCCTCCAGCGCGATGTTGTCGTCGTTGATGATCATCCGGATGGGGGTGTTGCGTTCCGCCACGAGGGCTACGCGCTTGACTGCGGAAAGCAGGTCGGAGGTGTTGATCCGCACGGTCACGGTGGCCTTGACGTCCATCAGGTGACGGACCTTGGGAAACGCCTGGTTCAGCAGGCGGGTGGTGGCCTCGCGGCGGCCCTTGGAGCCGTCACCGATGAAGCCGACGAGACCCTCCCCCTCCGACTCGGTGGTGGACAGCGAGACCGTCACAGTCTCCCCGGAGGTGAGCGACTTGGCGGTGTCGGCCAGCACCCGGCCGGGCACCAGCACAGCACCCTCGACATCGGGCGAGGAGGGGTTCCAGGTGATCTCTTTCAGCGCCATCCGGTACCGGTCGGTGGCCAGCAGTGAGAGGTTGTCGCCGTTGATCTCGACGCGCACGCCGGTGAAGACGTTGAGCAACTCATCGCGCCCCGCGGCCACCACCACCTGGGAGACGGCCTTCTCGAACGTGCCGGCCGCCACCTCGCCGGTCTGGCTGGGCATCTCGGGCAGTTCCGGGTAATCCTCCACCGGCAGCGTCTGCAGGGTGAAGCGTGCGGAACCGCAGGTCAGCTCCACCTTGGAGTGGTCGGCCACCATCTCGACCGGCTTGTGCGGCAGTGATCGCGCGATCTCGGAGAGGAGACGGCCGGAGACCAGAACGGTACCCTCGTCGGAGACTTCCGCGGGCAGCGTGACCGTGGCGGACGTGGTGGAGTCGAAGCTGGACAGCGTGACCTCGTCACCCTCGGCCGCGATCATGAGACCCGTCAGGATGGGAGCAGTCGGGCGGCTCGGCAGGCTGCGGGCAACCCACGCCACGGCGTCGGCCAGAGCATCGCGTTCCACTCGAATCTTCACATCGTCCCCGTTTCGGTTTCACCGCATCCACGCGGGTGAGCAAGAGTCATCACAGGCAGCATAGCGGGGTCGGGGTGATGCTTGGCAACGGGTCGGGTGACAAGCGGGGTCGCCGACGGCGCCACCGCAGGTCACTCCTCGGCGATCGCGTCCAGGATGCCCAACCGGGCAGCGCGTCGCGCGGGCCCGAGAGCCGCAAGCACCCCGAAGAACGCAGCGAGCACCACGAACAGTCCCAGTTGGCCCCACGGGATGGCGAGGTGGCCCAGGCCATCGTCCTCCAGTAGTTCGACCAGCACCACGCCGAAGCCCAGCCCGAGACCCACGCCGAGGATGGAGCCCAGCAACGCCACCACCACCGATTCGAGACCCACCATGCGGCGCAGCTGCCCCCGGGTGAGGCCGAGCGCCCGCAACAGCCCAATCTCTCGAGTGCGTTCCATGACCGACAGGCCCAGGGTGTTGACGATTCCCAGCACGGAGATCACGATCGCCAGTGCCAGGAGCGCGTAGATCACGGCCACCACCTGGTCGAACTGGGCCACCAGCGAATCGGCGTACTCGTCGTTGCTGGAGACGCTCACGGTGGGCAGGTGATCCACGATGCCGCGCAACTCGGCCTGGACTGACTCCAGGTCCGCGTCCTCGGCGGCACGGATCACCACGGAGTCCACCACCCTGGCATCACCGAACCGCGGGAAGACCTCGGTGTTCATGATGATCTCCCCGACGACGGGGAAGCTCCCGGCCCGATCGAACATGCCCGCCACCAGCAGCGTCTCCGCCTGCTGGGAGGCGTTGAGGAGCTCGAAGTTCTGGCCCATGCTCAGACCCAGTTGGCCGGCCGTGTCGTAGTCCATCAACACCGTGTTGCCGGAATCGTTCAACGTTCCTCCAAGCACGTCGATCGCCGTCCCGTCGGCGAGCGTGTCGACGCTCATCCCAGTCACGGTCAGGGGCTGGCCGTCCACCACGCCTCCACCCGAGGACCAGCTCCACACCTGTGCCACGCCGTCCACCTGCTGGAACTCCTCCACCACAGAGGCGTCAAAGGGCCGGAAGTTGACGGGGGAGACCACGAAATCGCCGCGCTGGTCCTCAGTCAGATCCTTGCGCAGGCTGTTGGTGGTGGTGGCAGCGAGGATGGCCACCGTGGTCACCAGCGTGAGGCCGATCATCAGCGTTGCGGCAGTGGCACCCGTCCTGCCCGGTTGCCGGGAAGCGTTGCGGCCCGCCATGGTGCCCACCGCGCCGAAGACCAGCTCGTACAGTTTCCCGAAGAGCCACACCAGGGGCCACCCCACGATCGGGATCCCCAGGACGGTGCCCACCAAGATGGCGGCGCACCCCAGCCCCACCCACCAAGGCGGCCCAGCCACGTCGAACACCAGCCCCACCACCACGGCGGCCACCCCGAGCTGGATCAATCCAAGGCCGACGTAGGCGACGGCACCGACGGACTGCTTGCCGGCGCCTGCAGCCCGGGACATGGCCTCCACGGGCCGCGTCTTCGAAGCCCGTTGTGCGGGGACCCAGGCGGCGAGCGCGGTGATGGCCAGTGCGACGGCGTAGCCGGCGGTCACCGCCTGCCACGTGAGGGCCGGCGTCGTGGCACCCAGGTCCACGCCGGCTGCGCCGATCCCCCACAGGATGAGCCAGGCCAATCCATACCCGGCGGCGATTCCCAGCGTCGCCCCGATGGTTCCCACCACCAGCGCTTCCAGGATCACCGAACGTCGGATCTGGGTGGCGCTGGCCCCCACGGCTCGCAGCAGCGCCATCTCACGGCTGCGCTGCATGACCAGGATCGAGAAAGTGTTGAGGATCAGCAGCCCGGCCACCAGCAGGGCGATGGCCGCGAAGACGAGCAGAAACACGTTGACGAAACCCAGTCCGACGTCCAGCAGCTCGGCCGTGACCTCCACCTGCTCGGCACCGCTCTCGGCGGTGATGCCCTCAGGCAGCAGCCCGGAGATCCTCTCGGTCAGTCGGTCGATGTCGACATCCGATTCGGCCGCCACCCAGACTCCCGTGTAGCTGTCCTGTCCGCCCAGAACCAGCTGCTGGGCCCGCTCGAGGGTGAAGAAGAGGTAGGAGGCGCCGGCCGTGGTGCCACCGCCCCACGCCGCGGTGCCGGTGATGGTGAACTCGACGATCCCGTCCAGCGTGGTGGCCACCTCGAGGGTGTCGCCGATGGCAAGGCCCGAACGCGCCAGCGTCCCCGGATCGAGCAAGGCTTCGTCTGTGGCCGCAGGTGCACGGCCGGCTACCAGATTGGCTCCCGTCTGGCCGTCCATGGCGGGCGTGGTGAACCAGTTGAAGGCCAGCCCCGGCGCGCCCCCGAAGGCCATCAGGTTGCCCTCGGCATCCAGGGGGTAGAAGTTCGGGCCGCTGACCAGTCCCGTGGCCTCCGCCACACCGTCGAGAGCCCCGATCTCGGAGACCAGTTCCTCCGAGATCTGGATGGTGCCCTCGCCGGGCGGGGCAAGAGGGTTCGCGGCTGAGGCCGGCATGACGTTGACGTCGGCCACGGAGCCCATCAGCAGCGAGTCGAAGCTAGAGGACAGGAGGTTGGTGAACATCAGTGAACCCACCACGAATGCCACGCCCAACACGATCGAGAAAGCACTCATCACGAGCCGCAGCTTGCGGCCCAGCAACGACTTCCAGGCGATCCGGAACATGGTTAGTCCTCGAGGATGGCGCGGCGCGGTCTGCTGATCTCGACCTCTGACTCGGGAACCTGCTCCCCAGGATGTCTGGGTGCCGGGGCGCCGTCGCGATAGACCGCGGGTCCGTCTTCGGGCACTTCGGGTTCCTGCTGCGCCGGTGGGGTGTCTCCGTCGTGGCGGGGGTAAATGCGGGCCATCGCGCCCAGCAGCTCGTCGTGCGAGGCGTGTCGCATCTCGTGGATGATCTGCCCATCCTTGAGGAACACCGCCCGGTCGGCATAGCTTGCCGCACCGGCATCGTGGGTCACCATCACCACGGTCTGTCCGAACTCGTCCACGCTGCGTCGCAGGAAGCTGAGCACCTCTGCGGCTGAGGCGGAGTCCAGGTTGCCAGTGGGTTCGTCGCCGAAGACGATGTCCGGGCGGTTCATCAGGGCACGGGCGCAGGCCACTCGTTGTTGCTGACCACCGGAGAGCTCGGCAGGTTTGTGTCCCAGCCGGTCCGTCAGGGACAGCACCCCGATGATGGAGTCGAACCACTCCTGGTCCACCCTGCGTCCGGCGATCGTCAGCGGAAGGGTGATGTTCTCGTGGGCGGTCAGCGTCGGCACCAGGTTGAACGACTGGAAGATGAAACCGATCCGGTCCCTGCGCAGGCGGGTCAGGGGGGTGTCCTTGAGCATGGCCACATCGATCTCACCGATGTGCACCGTGCCGGAGGTCGGGGTGTCCAGAGCCGCCAGCAGATGCATCAGTGTGGACTTCCCGGATCCCGATGGCCCCATGATGGCGGTGAATTCCCCTTGGTGGACCTCGAAATCCACACGGTCCAGTGCCACGACCTTGGCGGATCCGGTGCCGTAGGTCTTGGTGAGCTGGGTGGCGCGAGCAGCGATGGTCACGTCCATCAAGGTACCAGCCGCATCCCAGCACAGGATGGGTGCGGGAGTTGGCGGGGTTGTCCACGCCTGTGACTTTGAATCACTTTGTGTAATTACATCTCAGTAGGGGTAGTCACTGGTGTGGAATGCGGGGACAACTGCCGTTCCCGCTAGCCAACCTGGGTTTGGGGCTGTGGAGGACATGTGCAGTACCGGTAAACTACACGGGGAGGATTTGTGGGAAGTTTCCGGCCCGGGATTCCTTCCACAGGCTCTCCCACCACTCTCCACAGCTTGTTCCCCACCCTGCCGACGACGGCTGGGACGCTCGCCATGGGTCACGATTCGCATTGGCCAACTCTCGATTCTGAGCTCCTTGGCGTGGTTGCGGGATCGGCGAAACCATGTGCCCATCCATGGCCGGGCAAGCGAGGAGTTCAGGATTGCTTGATCTGGTTGGTCAGCTCGGTGACCTGGGTGAACAGCTGGCGGTCCTCGCCCATCTTCGTGTCGATCTTGCGGACCGAGTGCAGCACGGTGGTGTGGTCCCGGCCACCGAACTTCGCCCCAATTTTCGGCAGCGAGAGGTCAGTCAGCTCACGGCACAGGTACATGGCGATCTGGCGCGCAGTGGCGATGGTGGCGACGCGGGAGGCACCCGTCAGTTCGTCGACGGAGATGTTGAAGTAGCGCGACGTGGCATTCATGATGGCCTCGGCGTCGACGTGCACGCCGTTGCCGTCGGGCATCAGGTCGTGCAGCACATTTTCCGTCAACTCCATGTCGATGGCCTGCTGGTTGAGCGAGGCCAGGGCAGCCACTCGCGTGAGGGCCCCCTCCAGCTCACGGATGTTGGAGGTGATCTTGGACGCGATGAACTCCAGCACCTGGGTCTCTGCAGTCAGCCTCTGGGAGGACGCCTTCTTCCGGAGGATGGCGATGCGTGTCTCGAGGTCCGGGGGCTGGATGTCGGTCATCAGGCCCCATTCGAAGCGGGACCGCAGCCGCGGCTCCAAGGCTTCCAGGAGCTTGGGTGGCCGGTCGGAGGTCATCACGATCTGCTTCTGCGCATTGTGGAGCGTGTTGAAGGTGTGGAAGAACTCCTCCTGCGTCTGGATCTTCGATTCCAGGAACTGGATGTCGTCCACCAGGAGGATGTCGACGTCGCGGTAGGCGCGACGGAACTCGGACGTGCGGTTGTCCGAGATGGCGTTGATGAAGTCGTTGGTCAGCTCTTCCGTGGAGACATAGCGGACGCGGAGGTGTTCGTAGTAGCTGGCTACGTAGTGACCGATGGCGTGCAGCAGGTGTGTCTTGCCCAGCCCGGAGGGTCCGTAGATCATCAGCGGGTTGTAGGACTTGCCTGGCTGTTCGGCGACCGCCGCCGCCGCTGCGTGAGCGAAGCGGTTGGAGGAACCCGCCACGAACGACTCGAATGTGTAACGCGGGTTCAGCTTGTTCTCGAAGGACGACTTGGCAGCTGACCGCGGAAGGATTGGTTCGGGTGCCGAGCTCGATTGGAAGTCCTCCGCCGGAGGCTCAGTGGCCACCGGCTCCAGCGTCGGGTCGATCATCACGGCGAGGTGCGTTGCGTGCCCGGACTGGTGGGTGAGTTGTCGTTCGATCTCTGCTCTGAGCTTGGTTTCGACGCGGTCGCGCGTGGGTTCGTCCGAGACGGCCAGCATCAAGGTGGTGCCGTGCATCGCCACCGGTTTGGTGCGACGCAACCAGGCGCGACTGGGAGCATCAGCGGAATCCACCACCTGAGCCCACAGGTGACTCAAGTCGACTCCAACCGGGCTGTCGTTCACCGAACCCCCTTCCCATCCGGGGATTCACGCCCCTCATCTCTTACGTCTTCCACACGGTTATCCACAATAGGGTACAACTCGCGGCACTGGTCGCCGGGGTCGCTCGCGGCTGTGGATAAGTGTGGCCGTAAAGAGAAAAGCTAGTGTGCCGGGAGGGGTGAAAGCAATCTTTTCGCGAAATCCCCGGTGTGTCTCGTGGACTACACGGATGTAGTTTGCAAGGGTGCACCCCGGCGACTCTCCGTCGGTTTGCCCTGAGGGCTCTGGTGCGCGTATCGTTGTGCAGTCGCTGCCCATCGGCAGGCGAGCCTTCCCGCGCCCGGCAACGGGCCGTTCGAAACTAGAAACCTGAGGGAGTCCATCCCATGACGAAGCGCACCTTCCAGCCCAGCAACCGTCGTCGCAGCCGCACGCACGGTTTCCGTGCCCGCATGCGAACCCGCGCCGGCCGCGCCATCCTGAGCGATCGTCGTCGCAAGGAACGCACCAAGCTCGCGGGCTGACTCGCGGCGCCCCGTGTTGCCCTACTCCGCCCGACTACGACGCTCAGCAGACTTCGGCGTCGCGATCAGGTCTGGAGTGAGGGCCGGCAACGCGACAGTGGTCGTGCACATGCACCGCCAATCCCTCGATCCACCCGGGAGCACCCGGGTGGGTTTTGTTGTCTCCAAGGGGGTGGGAAACGCCGTGGTACGCAACCGCGTGAAGCGGCGATTGCGGCACCTGGTGCGCGAGTTGGATACCCCCTCGGCCGTCGATGCAGTGGTCAGGGCGCTGCCGCCCGCAGCTGCGGATCCGGGTACCTTGGCGGCAGACCTTGCTTCGGCATGGTCCCGCGCCGCGAAGAAGGTGGAGTGATGCTGCGATACCCGCTGATCTGGTTCGTGCGGGGCTGGCGGCGATTCATCTCCCCGCTGTACGGGGACGTCTGCAAGTTTCACCCGACGTGCTCGGCCTACGGACTGGACGCACTGCAGGTCCACGGTGCAGTGAAGGGCTCGTGGTTGACGGTGCGACGCATCGCTCGGTGCCATCCGTGGAGCCAGGGTGGTGTGGACTACGTGCCCGACACCCCGGCATCGCAGCGCTGGGCTGCGGAACTGAATCAAGAACTTCCCGAAGCAGCGGACCCGGGACCCGCACAAACCAACTGAGGTGGCTGTGTTAGAACTCTTTGTGGCACCCCTGATCTGGGACAGCATCATGGGCGCGCTGTCCACCATGATGCAACCCCTGTATTGGGCTGTCTCCGGACTCATCGCTTTCTGGCACTGGGTATTCACGCCGATCTTCGGATACGACTCCGGCGTCACCTGGGTGCTCTCCATCGTCTTCCTGACCGTGGTCATCCGAACCCTGCTGATCCCCCTGTTCATCAAGCAGATCAACTCGGCACGCAACATGCAGTTGCTGCAGCCCAAGGTGCAGGCCCTCCAGAAGAAGTTCGCCGCGGATCGCCAGAAGCTCGGCGAAGAGACCATGAAGCTGTACAAGGAGGAGGGGGTCAACCCCATGGCCTCCTGCCTTCCGCTGCTGCTGCAGATGCCCATCTTCATCTCGCTGTTCCGGGTTCTGCAGGGCGTGGCCGACGGGGTTCCGCGCGGACACTTCTTCCGCACCAACGAACGGCTCACACAATCCCTGGCCGACGCGGAGTTCCTGGGCGCCGGGCTCTCGGATCGTGTGATCCCCTTCCTTCCCTTCGGCATGAACCAGGTGCTGGGCATCCTGCTCGTCATCCTGATGGTGGTCACGCTCTTCATCACCCAGCTGCAGCTGATGCGCAAGAACATGCCCCCGGAGGCGCTCGAAGGC